>CALKVR010000465.1 GCA_938004815.1 uncultured Polyangiaceae bacterium
AGCTCGAGCCGATCGACGAAGCCCTCGAGACGCGCGATCAGCTCCTCGGCTTCGGGTAGCTCGGCATCGCCTGCAAAGAACCGCAGGCGCTCGTCGACGAGGCCCAGCTCGAGACCCAGCGTCGTGGAGCGAAAGCGACCGACCTGCGGGATGAGGGGTTCGTACACCCGGGCCGTCGGACTCTGGAGCCGGAACCCCCAGAGGCGCAACCGCCCTCGATCGAAGAGGAAGTACTCGGGTACACCGAGGCGAGCGTACCGCTCGACGTTCCCCTCATGGTCCTTCTTGCGGTCGCCGGCGAGGAAGATCTCGAGGATCCAGTCGAGCCCTTTGCCCTCGGCGTCGACCACCCACCGGTCTCGGTCGTGACGCGCGACGTCCAAGACCGCGAAGACGTCCGGCGCGAAGACGCGCTCCGCCGGGTAGTAGATGGGCAGCTCCGAGCCGACGTAGACGCTTCGGCCGACTTTCGCGAAGTATCGCTCGAGGGTCTTGCGCGCGTTGACTTTGGGGTTCCAGTGGCGATCCCCTTCGGGAGGCAGTGCGTCCTCCCATTCGGATGGGAGCGACGCGACGATGGCCTCGCGCTGTGCTGCCGACAGCGCCTGCCAAACCTCGGTGGGGGGCGCACGGGGATCGTCCGGGTCGACCTTCCAGGCCTGCGTCACGCCCCAAGCGTACCATGCAGGAGCGGGCAGCACCGGCGGGGGCCTGACCCGCTCGAGTGCGGCACGTACGGGGAAATTGCGCGCTCTCCGGCGAAGATCTCGGAACGCCCGGAGTCTTTGGCTACACTGTCGAGAGCTTGAGGTAGCGTCATGCAAAAAGCTTGGATCCTCGTCATGGTGGGTGGGGCGGTCGCGGCGGCGAGCGTCCTCGGCGCGTGCGGTGACTCGAGCGGATCGGGGGGCTCGGGCGGCACCGATCCCGATACGACCAGCTCCAAGTCGACGAGCGATGGTTCGACGAGCGCATCGACGTCGGCAACCATGTCGACATCGACGTCGGCGACGGGGACATCGACCTCGAGCGGGCCGATCATGTGCAGCGAAGAGGCGACCAACATCGTGGGCGACTGCAGCCTGCTCGATCAAGATTGCGGGCCGGGCATGACGTGCGAGGTCTTCCTCGTGTCGCAGAACCCCGACGTGCTCGGCACGATGTGCGCGACCCCGGGCCTCGTCGGCCTCGGGCAGCCGTGCATGCCGGGCGACTGCCAAGAGGGGATGATCTGCGTCAACACGTGCACGTACGTGTGCTGTCCCCAGAACGCGATGATGGGTGGCAACGAGCCGTGCGGTATCGGCGCGTGCGACCTCGACGTCGAGTTCAACATGACCGACTTCCACGCGCACGTCTGCACGTTCAACGAGGTCTGTCAGTTCTTCAACCCCGACAGCTGCCCGCCCAACAAGGACTGCCACTTCTCTCAGACGGGCCTCGCCACGTGCAGCGTGCCCAGCCCCGGCAACTTCATGGACGGCGACGTCTGCGACGGCTTCGGCAACGATTGTCCCGACTCGGCGATCTGCATCGACCCCGACCCGAGCGACATGGACCCCACCGAGGTGTGCCGCTACTTCTGCGAGCCGGGCTCGGCCCAGCCCGCCGGCCTCGGCGGCTGCCCTGCCGGACAGATGTGCGACGAGGGCGTCTACGACTTCGGCTTCCCCGATATCGGCTTCTGCCACCCCTAGTACTTCGCCGCACCTAACCGGGCTCTCGGCCGGCTCAGTTCGACGCCGGCCGCAGCAGCTTGGCCAGCACGCCGTCCGCACAGACGCGAGCATCTTCTGCGGTCGTCGCGGTCGTGGTGACCATCAGGACGCGCGTGTCGTGGCTCACGACCGCGATCGTCCAGCGCGCGCTGTCGCCTGTCGTCTGCGCGAGGCGCTTCGCCTCGTCGGGGTCGGCGACGTCGTCGTAGTTGAGCCTCACCAGGCAGCGGCCGCGAGAGGCCATCATCCGCGCGTGGGTGCGCGGTCCGGCCTCGTCGATCGTCGCCGAGACGACCGTCCAGCCGTCGTCGATGAAGGTGCGCTTCAACGCGCCGAGCTCGAGGCCCACGAAGTCTCGATCCCGCCTGGGGTCCTTCTCGAACTCGCCTGGAGCAAACGCCATGACGGCGGTCTCGAAACCTGGTCCCGACCCACGGATCTCGATGACGGACGGGTCGCCGATGACTTGGACGCCGGGATGTTGGGGAGGGGTCGCGGCGGTCGCGGTGGTAGTCGCGACCGCCCCCGGGGAGCCGGACCGCGTGTGCCAGACGAGCACCCCTGCGCCGAGCGCGGCGGCGACCGCCGCGCCCGCGGCCAGGTAGTAGGGTAGGGGACGGGCTCGCGCGGGGCTCCTGCGGCTCTCGAGCGGCGTCTCGACCGTCGGGGCGAACGCGATGGCGCTCGCGCTCCCGCCGCTCCCACGCAGCTGTCGCCCGAGCGCGGCCGACCACGGCAGCTGGAGGGCTTCGATCTCGACGAGCATGTCGTACGCGGACCGGTAGCGATCCGCGCGGCGCTTGGCGGTCGCGCGTTGGATGATCGCGGAGAGGCGCGAGCCCGCGATCGCGGGTGGCAGCGGGACCGGCTCGTCGGAGAGGTGCGCCATCATGATCCCGAGCGCGTCGTCGGAGTCGAACACCGGTCGTCCGCACACCATCTCGGCGAGCGTGAGCCCGAGCGCGTACAGATCCGTCTCGGGGCCGAGCGAGGCGCCGCTCGCCTGCTCGGGCGCCATGTAGCGCGGCGTCCCCATCACGTGCGTGCCGCCGGTCAGGGCCGACATCGCCGATCGGGCGCGCGCCTCCAAGCTGGTGGCGCTCGCGCGCGCCGAAGCCGGCCCCGCGGGCTCGGCGAGGTTCTTTGCGATCCCGAAGTCGAGGAGCATCGCGAAGAACGGCTCGCCTGCGTGGGCCGTGATGAAGATGTTGGCCGGCTTGATGTCTCGGTGGACGACGCCGAGCTCGTGCGCCTCCATCAGCGCCTTCAATATCTGCCTGGCGACGCGGCCCGTCCGCTCGTCCGGCTGCGCCCCCTCGCGGCCGATCAGCGCGGCGAGCGACTCGCCGCGCAGGTGCTCCATCACGATGTACGGGCCGACCACCTCGCACACGCCGTGATCGAGCAGCCGCACCGTGTTCGGGTGCTCGAGCCGCTGGGCCAGCACCGCCTCTCGACGAAACCGCGCCAGCTGCTCGTTCGACGCCAGCGCCGCGCCCGCGAGCACCTTGAGCGCGACGGGTCGGTCCAGGTCGAGCTGCGTCGCGCGGTAGACGTGCCCGAACCCGCCCGAGCCGAGGAGCTCTTCGATGCGGTACCGCGACGCGATGACGTGGCCCGCCGACAGCCCGGCGCGCGCGATCTGCTGACTCGAGGGAGGGCTGACCATATTCACCGCCCGCGAGCGGGCCCACCGAACGGTCGCGACAACGGAGCGAAACCGAGAGCCGACCCATGCTACGACACGATGCGCCCCCATGACCTCGTCCAACGAACCCGACCTCGGTCTCTTCACCGTCCTCCGCGACGACGGCTCCGCCGACCCCGAGGCGGCGAGGATCCCGGTCGAGACCCTGACGCGCGCGTACCGCGAGATGAAGCGCCTGCGGGTGCTCGACGCACGGATGATGCTCCTGCAGCGGCAGGGTCGCATCGGCTTCTACGGTACGTGCACCGGGCAAGAGGCGACGCCGATCGCGTCGGCGCTCGCGATCGACGACGACGACTGGGTGTTCCAGGCGCTCCGCGAGAGCTCGATGATGCTCGTCCGCGGCTTCCCCCTCACGCGGTACATCGCGCAGATCTTCGGCAACGCCCACGACGTGCTCAAGGGCCGCATGCAGCCGTCGCACATGTCGTCGCGGAGCGTGAAGCAGGTCTCGTGGTCGAGCTGCATCGGCCCGCAGATCCCGCAGGCGGTGGGCGCGGCGTGGGCGGCCAAGCTGCGGGGTGACAAGACGGTCGTGCTCGGCTTTCTCGGTGACGGCGCCACCAGCCAGCCCGACTTCCACAACGGGCTCAACTTCGCGGCCGTGTTCCGCGTGCCCTGCGTGATCGTCTGCCAGAACAACCACTGGGCGATCAGCGTGCCCGCATCACGCCAGTCGGCCAGCGAGACGTTCGCGGTCAAGGGCCGCGCGTACGGCGTGCCGTCGGTGCGCGTCGACGGCAACGACTTTCTCGCGGTCTACACCGCCCTCCGCCAAGCGGTCGAGCGGGCCCGAGCGGGCGGCGGCCCCACCTTCGTCGAGTGTGTGACGTACCGCATCGGCGCGCACTCCTCGAGCGACGACCCCACGCGCTACCGCTCGCAAGAGGAGGTCGAGCGCTGGATGAAAAAGGACCCGTTCCTCCGCCTCCGCCGTCACCTCGATCACCTCGGCGTCTGGAACGACAAGATGGAGGACGAGCTGGAAAAGGAGCTCAACGCCGAGATCGGCCCCGCCCTCGCCGAGGTCGGGGCCTTCGGCCCCCCCGCGCGCGAGAGCCTCTTCGACGACGTCTTCGCCGAGCTGCCATGGCACCTCGACGAGCAGCGCGCCGAGCTCTTGCGTCACGAGCCGGCCAAGACCGACCACTGAGCGGCCACCGCGGGGCCCGCCCCCGTCAATCTGCGTAGAGATCGTCGAGGTCGTGCCAGCGCACGCTCTCGCTCCGTTGCTTCGGGCTCTGGCGCACGAAGACCCGGCGGCAGAGGGTGCGATTCGTCGCATGAGGGTACCGCGCGACCTTGGTCTCGAGCTCGGCGACGAGCGCGCGCTCCGAGCGCACGCTGCCCCACTTGCACTCGCCGATGTCCGTCCACCCATCGCGGCGGTAGCCGACGACGTCGATCTGCACCTGCTTGTCCCAGTACTGTCCCACCTCGTACTCGGCGCTCACGCCCTCACGCGCGTAGAGAAAGGGCAGCGCTTCTCGGCAAAGGCGCTCGAAGCACTCACCGAAGTACGCGTCGAGCTCGGGGAGCACGATCTGGCGCAGCGCGTCTCGCGAGCTCGAGCGCCCGACACGGCTCAGGTTCGGAAACACGAAGCGAAACCAGAAGCGCAAGAGAGCGTCTTCTAGGCGCACGCGAACGTGTCGAGGCGCGGGCGGTTTGCCGGTGACGGGATACCGCCGCGCGAGGTAGCCGAGCTCGACCAGCTGGTTCAGGTAGTAGTGGAGGCTCCGTTCAGGCAGGCCGGAGCGCTTCGCGATTTCTGGCGCGGTGCCCAGGCCCTCAGCGACCGAGAGCAAGACGGCGTAGTAGCTCTCGACCTCGCGCAGCTCTTCACGAAGCAAGAAGTCGGGCTCGTGATGCAAGACGCCGAAGGCGTCGAGCACGACGTCGGCGATGTTCTGCTCCACCGAACGATGGGTGTCGAACGCGCGAAGGTACATCGGCACGCCACCCGTGACGAAGTAGGCGCGCGTGCGCTCGAGCCGAGACCAGCCTGGGAAGAACTCGGCTGCCTCGCGGTAGCCGAAGGGACCGAGGTGGATCTGCGCGCTGCGGCGACCGAAGAGCGGGCTCTTCTTGCCGAGCACCTCGCGCTCCATGAACCCCACGAACGAGCCGCACAGGATGAGCATGATCTTTCCGCTCTTCTGCCACTCGCGATCCCAGAGCTCTTGAATCACGCTCGGTAGCTCGGGGCTCGCCTGCACGAGCCACTGAAACTCGTCCAAGGCGATCACCAGCTTCTCCGGGCCTCTCCACCGCTTGACCACCTCGCCCAGCGCGCGCTTCCAGTCGTCTCGTGGGAGCTCGGCGAGGAGGGGCTCGTCGAGGAGGCGGGCCGCTTCGCGCAAGAACTCTGCCAGCTGCAGCGCTGCAGGGGCGGTCTTGCCCACGAGGTAAAGCGCCGGGCGCTCCCGGGTAAACCGCAGGATGAGCTCGCTCTTGCCCACCCGCCGCCGGCCCCAGATGGGGACCAAGGCCGAGCCCTTGGTCTTGGCGGTACGCTCGAGCAGGTCGAGCTCGGCGCGGCGTCCGACGAATCCGAGCATCTCGGCCCAGGGTTACCCGCCGCCCGTCTTATGTCAAGTTACGACTTGTCTAAACGTGACTCGACAAGTGTGCGCTTGGCAACTTCGGCTCGGCCCGGGCGAGGCGGCTGATCTACTATCGGCGCTCCCATGCAAAGCGGCGTCCGAGCGCTCGTGTCTCTCGCGGTCCTCGCGGGAGCGATCGGGATCGGCGCCGTGCTCTTCGTGGCCAAGGCCCTCGATCTCGAGGGCATCAAGGCAGCGCTCGACTTCGAGCTCGGCCGCGCCTTCGGCGAGTCTCCGTGGAGCCACCTGCCGCTCGTGGCAGGCGCGGGCGTGGTCGCGGCGTCGGTGCTCTCGATCGTCGCGTGGGCGCTCGAGAAGCCGGTGGCGCGCAAGAGCGTGCGGGTGCGCGCCGGTGACGTCGCCGGCATGCGCGAGGTCTTGCGCGACGTCCAGGCGCGGGTCGAAGAGGCGGTGCAGTACCCGCCCAACGTCGTCGTCGCGTGGGAGGAGCTGGTGCGCGCGGCGGTGCGCCTGGAGGCGAGCGACATCCACGTCTCGCCCACGCCCGAGGCGATCAAGGTGACGTACCGCGTGCACGGCGATCTGCACGACGTGGTCACCCTGCCGAGCGACGTGCTCGCCCCCCTCGTCACGCGCCTCAAGGTCCTCGCGCGCCTCGACACCACGGTGCGCACGACACCCCAGGATGGGCGCGTAGCGATGCTGATCGACGGCAATAGCATCGAGGCGCGCGTATCCACGCTGCCGACCGAGAGCGGCGAGCGCGTGGTGCTGCGGCTCGTCCGGGGCGGGCGCACCGTGCCCGAGCTCGCCGAGCTCGGCTTCTCGCCGGCGATGCACCAGTCGCTCGTCGATCTGCTCGGCCGGCCGCAGGGGCTCCTCTTCGTCACCGGCCCGGTCGGCAGCGGCAAGACCACCACGCTCTACGCCGGCCTGAAGCACATCACCGCGACGCGCGGCAAGACGACCACCTGCGTGACCCTCGAAGATCCGATCGAGCTCGAGCTCCCGTTCGCGACCCAGACGCAGATCAACCCGCGCACCGGCATGACGTTCGCGGGCACACTGCGCAGCGTGCTCCGCCAGGACCCCAACGTGCTCATGGTCGGCGAGATCCGCGATCGCGAGACGGCCGAGATCGCGATGCAGGCGGGCCTCACGGGCCACGTCATCCTCACTACGATCCACGGCGTCGGCGCGGCGGGCGCGTTCGCGCGCCTCGTCGAGATGGGGGTCGAGCCGTTCATCCTGACGAGCTCCACCCTCGGGTGTCTCTCGCAGCGGCTCGTGCGCACGCTGTGCACGGCGTGCAGGCGCCCGGGCGACGTCCCGGCCTCCGTCCTCGAGCGCTTCGAGCAAGCGGGCGTGCCCGTCCCGGACGGCACGTACTACGAGCCCGTCGGCTGCCAGTTCTGCGAGAGCCAGGGCTTCGCCGGCCGGCTCCCGATCGCCGAGCTGCTCGTCGTCAGTGATCCGCTGCGCAAGGCGGTCAACGATCGCAAGCCCACGATCGACATCGAGCGGTTGGCCATCGCCGAGGGCATGGTCCCCATCCTGAGGCATGGGCTCGAGCGCGCGCGCGGGGGCGAGACGAGCCTCCTCGAAGTGCTGCGGGTGGCAGGGTGAAGCGCACGCTCCCACAAAAGGCCGCGCACGCCGGGCGCATCGGGGCCGCTGCCCTGGTCGCGCTCACCGCTGGTCGCTTCGCCTTCACCGCCGTCGAGACCGCCCTGGCCGAGGACCAAAAACCGCCCACCGCCTCCGGCCCCGCGCCCGCCGCATCAAACAGCTCGGGCCGCGCCCGCCCACCCGGCACGTCACCGGCGAGCGCAGCCCCGGCGCCGCCCGGCGCGCCGATCCAGGTCCAGCTCCTCGTCAACGTCGGCACCGAGCGCTCCGAGGTGTTCGTCGACGGAACCAAGGTGGGGAGCTCCCCGTTCGTGGGTACGATCTCTTGCCGCGCCGGTGACAAGCTCGACGTCGAGGTCGTCATCACGAAGGGTGTGGTCCATGCCTACGAGCGCACGTGCGAGGCCGGCATGATCCGCGTGGACGCCGCGCCGTGAGTGACAGCACCGTATTGTTCGCGCGGCTGAGCGGCTGGTTCGCGGCCGCTCTCCTGGTGCTGGCCGCGAGCGTGCCGCTCGTGCACTTCGTCTTGCGACGGCGACGCGCCGTCCTCGAGTCGACCTGGGTCTCGACCCACGTCGCCATCGGCATGGGCGCGGCCGGCGCGGGGTTCTTGCACCCGCTGGTCGCGCTCCTCGCCCTGGGCTCTCCCGGCGCCATCGGCGGCGGCGACCTCGGGCTCGCGTTCGGAGGGCTCGCGTTCATGATGCTCCTCGCTCACACCGGCCTCGGCCTCGCGCTCCGCGACCCCAAGCTCAAGCGGCGACCCAACGCGCGGCGCGCGCACCTCACGACCGCGAGCATCATCCTCGCGAGCGTCGCCGCCCACGCGGCCTTCTGCCTCCTCGGCGACGCCTGATCGCCCCCCCGCCCGTTACGCGAGCGCGTCGACGAGCACGTGCACCGCCGCGATGATGGCCTCGAGCGAGGCTTCGGTGGCGGCGCTGTGCTTCACGAGGCGCTCGTTGACGGCGAGGATCTCGAGCACCTCGGCCGGCACGTCCGGGACGCGGCGAAGCTCGTGAACGGTGGCGCTGACGCGTGAGGGCGGATCGAGGCAGGCGAGGGCGGACAGCACCGCCATCGCCGCCTTCGTGTCGCCCAGCTTCAACGCCTCGCGCGCGGTCTTCACGAACGCGAGCGCGAACGCGGCGTGGATGGCCTCGACGAGACCGCGCGGCGGGCCCTCGCCCTCGCGCGGGGCGCGGCTGTACGCGAGCGTCGCTAGATCGGCCATGTCGGCGTACGAGCGCTGGCCGAGCAAGCGAAACACGATGTCGGGCCCGTGCTTCTCCCACGACGCGCGCGACCCGAGCTGCTTGTCGACCCACGACATGAGCGCGAGGGATGCGCTCTCGCGCTCGCGATCGAGCGCGAGGTCCAAGAGCGCCCCGCGCGAGGCCCCATGCGCTTCGAGCCAGGCGAGGAGGTTCGCGCGCTCGTTGCCGCGCGTCGTGCGGCGCGCCTTTTCGATCACCGCGTCCTGGAGACCGGCCGGGAAATCGCAGACGACCGAGCTCCAGTCCTCGGTCGTCGAGCGAGCGCGGCTCATGACGAGCGTCGCGAGGCCCTGCTCGTCGAGCGCGATGCGGCCGGCGCGAACCGCGTCGAACAGCTCGCGGGTGGAGAGCGCGTCCCAGGGCGGCCCATCCAGCTCGATCGGAGGAACGTCCTCGTTCTTCAGCTCGGCCGACTCGATGCGACGAGGCGTCACGTACCCGTCTTCGACGGGGCGAGCGGTGCGGACGCCGCCCCTCGCCCTCACCAGGTCGAGGACGCGCTCGGGCACGTTCCCCGCGACCTCGGCCTCGAGCAGGCTCCAGTCGGCGTCGGAGAGATCGAGCCGCGGCGAGCCCAGGATCTCGTGCTCGAACACATCGGGGCTCGAGCGCGCGCGCGCCGCGAGGATGCCGATGACGATCCGGCTGGCGTCGCCCTCGCAACGCGAACGCCATCGCAAGAGATCGGCCGGGCCCAGATCTCTCTCGTGCTCGACCAAGAACGCGTGATCGTCCGCCTCGAGCCGCGTTTGCCGGAGCACGTGGAAAAACGCCACCGGTCGGGCACGACCGGCGTGCGCCAAGAGCAAGGCATCGATCTCGGCTTTGCGCACGAGGACCTCCTGGGCGGCACCCCGTGGGTACCGGGCAACGAGCGGACGCGAACGGCGTCGCCAGCGGCTCTCCGCGGCCCGTCGTGACTTGCCGGTCGGTGGAACGACGGATCCTCTCCTGACCGGTGCGTTCGAGACTACGCTGCGACCCGCCCGCGTCAAGCCGCGCTAGCATCCCCGACGAGTCGGCGCATGACCTACCTCTACGGAGACTCCACGCCTTCGCAGCTCACGTCGAACTTCCTCGAGTTCCTCCGCGACGCGGTGGATTTCGCGGTGGTTCTCTTACAGGCCGACAAGCGGATCACCGACGGCCGCGCGCGCGCGGCGCGGCTCACCGAAGAGGCCGAGGCCGAGGCCCAGCGCCTCGAGGTGTTCACCAAGATCGTCCGCAACACGATCGAGTCGACCGAGCAGGGTGATCCCGAGTCGGCCACCGCGCACTTCGCCTCGCGCCTCGTCGCGGTCGTCGCCGACACCCACCGCAGCGCGGCGCACGGCATCCGCCAGCGCCTGGCCGATCAGGTCGCGGCGATCGACGCCGACGAGGCGGCCGCGCGAGACGGCTGCGTGCGCGCCCTCGAGGTCCTTCTGCTCCCCCACGATCCGCCCGACGCGACCTCGGTGGAGCACATCATGCTCTCGGACGACGGCTCGCGCTACGCCGCACGCATCACCGGCAAGGCCGCCTTTGGTCTCGAGTGGGTGCTCGACCGCGCCATCCCCGATTCGAACCTGTGGGCATCGCCGATCGCCCTCGCGCGCCTCTCGCCGCAGCTCGAGCTCCACATCCCGCAGCTCTCTGGCTGGATCTCGAAAGAGGTCAAGATCAAGCCGCTCCGCGTCGAGAAGTGGGTCGTCACCAAGCTCGTCGAGGACGGTCGCACGGTGCAGCTCGAGCTCCGCGAGCCGGGCGCGCCGACCGGGCTCGATCTCGTGATCGATCCGGAGCAAAAGATCGTGCAGGCCGTGCGTGTGGGGCCGGCCGACGACCCCACCGCCGGCAAGTTCGAGCTCGTCCCCGCCGACGTGGGCGCCATCCTCGAGCTCGCCGGCAAGCTCCGCGCAGCCGCCGGCGAGCTCGCGCGCAAGGCGCTGCTCGCCGCCACCAGCGCCGGTCACGAGCTCCGCGCCCAGCCGAGCTTCGTCGACCTGGCCGAGCGCCTCATCGCGATGATGGCCCCGATCACGCGCGAGATCTCGGATCGGTCGCTGACGCCCGACGAGCTCATCATGCGCAAGCCGCTGGGCAACGACCGCCGTGAAGAGTTCTTCTTGTCGAAGGCGTTGCTGCGGCAGAAGTACGGCGTCCTCGACGAGCTGTACCGGGCGTACTTCGACGCGCTCGGCCTCGAGCGGTCCGAAGCGCGCACCGGCACGACTGCCTCCGCGCTTCCGCCGGTGGCGCAGGCCCCGGCGCCTCCGCCCCCGGCACCTCTGGCACCCGCGAACCTGGCTCCTGCGGTGTCCGAGCCGCCCCC
>CALKVR010000466.1 GCA_938004815.1 uncultured Polyangiaceae bacterium
GCCTCATGCTGGGCAAGACGAACCTGAGCGAGTGGGCGAATTTTCGCGGCTACGCTTCCTCGAGCGGGAGGAGCAGCTTGGGCGGCCAGACGAAGAACGGCTTCGACCCGGCGTACAACCCCTGCGGCTCCAGCTCGGGGTCGGGTGCGGCGGTAGCAGCCGCCCTCGCATCGGCAGCGATCGGCACCGAAACCGACGGCTCGATCACCTGCCCCGCTGCCATCAACGGCATCGTGGGTTTCAAGCCCACCGTCGGGCTCGTCAGCCGCACCGGAATCATCCCCATCTCGGCGACGCAGGACACGGCCGGGCCGATGACGCGCACGGTGGGCGATGCCGCGCGGATCATGACCGTCATCGCTGGCCCCGATCCGCTCGACCCCGCGACCGCCGCCATCCCCACCTCGCTCGACCTCGATTTCGAGACTGCTTTCGATGGCGCCACCTTGCAGGGCAAGCGGCTCGGGGTGTTCGACTTCCCGGTCGGGGGCGGGGTCAACGCGCTGTTCGAGGCCGAACGCACGCGCCTCGAGGCGGCAGGGGCGACGCTGATCGACATCACGATCGACCAAAGCAGCTTTTTTCCGGACGAATACACGGTTCTGCTCTTCGAGTTCAAAGCCGGCCTCAACAGCTACCTCGCCGATCACCCCGGTAGCCCTCCCACGCTCGCCGACCTGATCGCGTTCAACGAAGCCAACGCATCCGAGGCGATGCCGTACTTCGGACAAGAGGTCTTCATCGAGGCCGAGGCCACGACCGATCTCACGGACGCTGCTTATCTCGCGGCGAAGCAGGCGGCGTTCCAGGCCGCCGGCCCCGACGGGATCGACGCCGCGCTAGCCGCGGACGACCTCGACGCGCTGATCGCGCCGACCATGCGCGTCGCTTGGGAGACGGATCTCGAAGACGGCGATCCCGGGTTCGGAGGCGCGGCGTCGCCCCTGCCGGCCGTTGCGGGGTACCCTCACCTCACCGTCCCGATGGGCCTCGCGAATGGCCTCCCGGCTGGCATGTCGTTCATCGGTACGGCGTGGAGCGACCGCGAAATTCTCGCGCTCGGCCATGCCTACGAATCGCTGCCGCGGCCCTGAGCCTCGGGCCGCGCCAAGAGGGCCGCCCCGACCACACCGGCGGAGTCGCCGAGCTCGTTTCGGACGATCGGCGTCAAGAGCTCGTCGTTGAAGACGTACCGCGCGACGCGGTCGCGGCCCTCGTCGTAGAGCAGAGAAAGGTTGGAGACGCCCCCCCCCAGCACGATCACGGACGGATCGACCACGTCGATGACGTTGGCCACGCCCCGGCCAAAGGCCTCGACGAGCGTCTCGATGGCGGCGGCTGCCCGTTCGTCCGAGCCGCGCCGTTCGGCGATCTCGGAGAGCGTCGCGGGGGGCCCACCGAGCGCGCGGTACGCGCTCTCGACGGAGGGGCCGCTCGCGTACACCTCCAGACAACCGCGCTGCCCGCAGTAGCAGGCGCGCGCATCCGGCCGGCCCGCAAAGACGGCGTGGTGGCCCCACTCACCCGCGATGCCTTGCAGGCCGGACCACGGTCGGCCGAAGAGGACGAGGCCCCCACCCACGCCCGTGCCCAGGATGACGCCGAACACGACGCCCTGGGCGGCGGCGCGGCCCGCGCCATGCAGCGCCTCGGCGAGCGCGAAGCACGTCGCGTCGTTGTCGAACGCGACGGGGCGCCCGAGCTCGCGGCAGAGGTCGTCGCGAAACGGCCTGCCGTTGAGGCAGACGGTGTTCGAGTTCTTCACCACGCCGCCGTGCCGCGTGATGCTGCCCGGCATGCCGACGCCGACGGGGGCCGACTCGAACGGGAGGCCGGCGCTGTCGATGGCGCGCCGGATGACTTCGGCGGCGCGCCCCAGGATCGCTTCGTAGCCCTCGGCCTGCGGGGTCGGCACCCGAAAGCGACTCTCGATCACGAGCGCCTCACCCTCGCCGCACACGACCGCGGCCTCGATCTTCGTCCCGCCGAGGTCGATGCCGATCGCCCGCCACGCAGCCGTCACCGCGCCAGCATAAGCGACGACGCACGCCGCACGCCCGTCACTTCTTGGGCAGGCGCTGGACGGCGCGCAGCCCGCAGAGGACCTTGCGCGCGTCGTCTTCTAGGAGGAACGTGCCCCACCGCTGCGAAGTGTCGCCGTCGAGGAGGAGCCCGAGGTGGATGTGCCACGCGCCGTTCGCTACGCCGCTGACGCCGAGACGCTCGCCGGCCACGACGCGGCGCCGCACCTCCACATGCTCTGCCTGCTCGAACTCGAGCTTCGAGAGGTGGGCGTACCAGACGTGGGTGACCTGACGATCGCCGAACCCGATGGGCTCATCGAGCTCGAGCAAGACGGCGAGATCGGTGTCGCGCGGCGACGACCACAACGTGTGCCCCGCCTCGGCATACACGATGGTTCCGGCTGCGATGGCGAACACGGGGAGCTTCATCCCCGCGATGTCGAGCCCGGTATCGGCGGCGTACCCCATCGTGACGCCGCCGGGCATGGGGCTGCGGAGCCCGCACGAGAGGAGCGGAGAGAGCGACTCCGGGTCTGGCGCGGGATCGGGCGGCGGCGCGGCCGTTTCGGGCTCGGGATCGGCGGCGGACGCCAGCAGCAGCGGCGGGTCCTCCCAGGCGACCCCGCCTCCTGCCTCGCGCGCGACGCGTGCATCCTCGATCACGGCCGCGGTGGACCGGCCGGTGCACGCCGTCGCAACAAACGCGAAGAGGACGAGGCGGATAGGATGTCTCACGAGAGCCCATCCGCGCCCGGCCCTCGAGTGTGACAGCGGATCGCGCGAGCCGACGTGCTCGAGAAGCAGCGAAGCCGGCGAAACCAGACTACCATCCCCTGCGATGCGTCAGGGTGTCGTGCCGGCCGCTCTCGGTCTGGCGCTATTGGCTGGTTGCTCGCTGCTCGTAGCCCCCGAGGGGGAGCTCGTCGGAACCGGCGGCGCCGGTGGCGCCGCGGCGTGCTCGACCGTCGACGATTGCCCAGAGGCGAGCAGCGAGTGCTACGGGCGAACGTGTCAGGACGGCGTGTGCGGGGTCTCGCCCCTGCCGGAAGGCACGCCCGCGGGCACGCAGGTGAGCGGCGATTGCCAGCGCGTCGAGTGTGACGGCGCGGGCCTGCTCAGGTCCGCCGCGAACGATCTCGACACGCCCGTCGATGGCGAGGCCTGCACCGCCGACACCTGCGCCGCCGGCGTGCCCTCGAACCCGCCGCTCCGTGCGGGCTCGCCCTGCGGCGATGGCCTGCAGTGCGATGGCGCCGGACAATGCGCCGGCTGCACCTCACCCGAGGCGTGCCCGGGTCGAGACGACGAGTGCCAGGAGCGGACGTGCGAGGGGTCGGTGTGCGGCTTCGACTTCACCCCGGCTGGAACACCCCTGACGGCGCAGACGACCGGCGACTGCGTGCTCGCGGTGTGCGACGGGGCGGGCGCGACCACGGCCCAGATCGACGACGCCGACATCGGCAACGACGGCAACGATTGCACCACCGAGGGCTGCAACGCAGGGGCTTCTACGAGCGTCGACGCCCCCGCGGGCGCTACGTGCGACGACGCCGGGGTCGTCTGCGACGGCATGGGCGCTTGCGTCGCGTGCAACCTGCCGTCGCACTGCGGGGCGAGCACCGCCTGCCGTACCTACACCTGTACCAACGGCGCGTGCGGGTTCACCGATGCGAACGCAGGCACCCCGTGCACGGACGGCGGCATCAAGTGCGACGGCGCAGGGGCGTGCGTCGCGTGCTTGTCGGGCCCCGACTGCGCGAGCGGCGTCTGCGAGAACAACGCGTGCGTGCCCGCCACGTGCACCGACACCATCCAGAACGGCGACGAGACCGACACCGACTGCGGCGGCAGCTGCTCGCCCTGCTCGATCGGCGACGACTGTGGCGTCGCGGGCGACTGCGAGACCGGCAACTGCGCGACGACCTGCCAGCCCGTCGTCGTCGTCGCGACCTCACCCGCGAACGGCGCGTTCAACGCTCCCCTCGGCGGGCCGATAGCGGTCACGTTCAGCGGCGCCATGACCCCCGCCTCGCTGACCGCGAAGACGACGCTCGACGCGGGGCCGTGCTCGGGCACGATCCAGCTCTCTACCGACGGCTTCACGACTTGCGTGCCCTTCACCTCGGCGGTCGCCAACCTGAGCGGAGGCAACACGGTAGCGACGCTGACGCCAGCGCCCGGGCTGTCGTTCGGTTCGACGTTCGCGATCCGCGTCACGGCCGCCGCCACCGACGCCCAGGGCGCGCCGATCGCGGCGCCGTTCACGACCCCGGTTGGCTTCACCACCCGCTACGGCGTCTTCGGCGCCGACGTGGTCGTCAGCCAGGTGTACGGCGGCGGCGGCAACGCGGGCGCGCTCTACACGCACGACTTCGTCGAGCTCCACAACCGCAGCGTCGGCCCGGTGAGCCTCGACGGCTGGTCGGTGCAGTACGCCTCACCGAGCGGCACGACGTGGAGCGTGACGACTCTGTCAGGAACGATCGCACCCGGTGGCTACTACCTCGTCCAGCTCGCCACCGGTGGAGCCAACGGCGTGGCCCTCCCCGCCCCCGACGCCGTCGGCCTCTCGAACCTGAGCGCGCAGAGCGGCAAGATCGCGCTCGTCTCGTCGGCCGCGTCGCTCGCCGGCGAGCGGGACGATCGTCGATTTCGTCGGCTACGGCAGCACTTCGTGCTTCGAGGGCGCGGCGGCGGCGCCCACCCTCTCGGTGTCGACCGCCGCGCGGAGGCTGGGGCCGAGCTGCGTCGACACCGCTGAGAACGGCGACGACTTCGTCGCCCTCGCCCCGCTGCCGCGGTCGTCGGCCGCGCCCGCGGCGGCCTGCCCGCTCGGCGCCCCGAACGAGAGCGGGGTCGCGTACGAGGCCGACGCTTGCTCGCTCGTCTCACCGGCGTCGCTCACGCT
>CALKVR010000467.1 GCA_938004815.1 uncultured Polyangiaceae bacterium
GGCCGCGGCGCGCACGTCGGCGGCCGGGCGGCGGTTCGCGGCGAGCGCGTCGGCGAGCAGCAGCGCCGCGACCGGATCCTGCGGGCTGCGATCGGAGAGGAGGCGCGCCGCGCGCTCGCACGCGCCGGGCTCGCCCATGTGCGCGTGCAGGTACGTCTTGGCGCGCAGGCACGCCGTCGCGCCGGGCGATTGCTTGGCGCACGCCTCGAACGACGCGAGCGCGTCGTCGTACCGCCCGAGAAAGGCCTCGAGCGCGCCGCGCGCGAGCCAGCCGAACGCGAACCGCGGGTCGAGATCGAGCCCGCGGATCGCGACCGTGAGACCCTCCCCAGGCTCGCCCGCGCGGAGCAGGAGCCAGCCGGTGAGCGCGTGCAAGAACGGGTCGGTCGCGAAGTCGCCCGAGAGGAGCGTGCGGAGCGTGCCGAGGCAGGGTCCGAGATCCCCCGTCGGGCTCTCCACGCACGGCAGCACGGCGCGGAGCAGCTTGCCGTCGCGGTCCGAGAGGCGGGCCGCGTGCCGCGACGCCGCGACGAGGTGCGGCCGCGCCCCGGCGACGCCGGCGGTGAGCTGGCTCAAGCCGAGGTGCAGGTGCGCCGGCGCGAAGCCTGCGTCGAGGCGGACCGCGCGCTCGAGCGCCGCGTGCATGGAAGCAGGGTCGGCGTTGCGTTGCGCCTCCATCGCCTCGGCGAACGCGCTCGACGCCGGGCTGACCGGTAGACGCGGAGCCGGCATGGTCGCCAGCGGCTGCGCCCCGTGCGGATCGCCGCGCCGCTTGGCGACGAGCACCCCGAGCGCGAGCCCGATGCAGAGGCCCGTCGCGAGCATCGCAACGAAGACGCCGATCACGACGCGTCGGGTTCGATCGACCATCCGAGAGCGATGGTAGCGTAGCGCGATCTCGCGAGCCGGTCAGGGACCGGCCGAGCGAACCGTCAGGGGCGAGCCATGAGCGACGACTGGTCACGATTCTTCGCCGACAACGAGCGCGCTTGGGACCTTCGCACGCCGCACCACGTCGCGAGCGCCATGTACGACGTCGGCGGGTGGCGGAGCGGCGAGTCGAGCCTCACCCCGCTCGAGACCGCGTTCACGGGTGACGTTCGTGGCCGGTCGGTCCTCCACCTCCAGTGCCACTTCGGGCAGGACACGCTCTCGTTTGCGCGCGCCGGAGCGCATGTCACCGGGGTCGACCTCTCCGGCGAGTCGATCCGCGCGGCCCGTCGCCTCGCCCAGGAGGCCGGTCTCGAGGCTCGCTTCGTTCAGTCCAACGTCTTCGACCTCCGCCTCGACGAGCGCTTCGACGTCGTCTTCACCTCATGGGGCGTCATCGGATGGCTCCCCTCGCTCGTGCCGTGGGCCGAGACCATCGCCGCTCACCTCGCCCCCGGCGGGCGGTTCGTCCTCGTCGAGTTCCACCCCTACGTGTGGATGAGCCAGACCGGCCCCGACCTCTCGATCCGCTACCCGTACTTCAACCGCGGGCCCATCACCGAGCAGACGACCGGCACCTACGCCGACCGCGACGCGCCCATCGCCTACGTCGAGCACGGCTGGAACCACCCCCTCGCCGACGTCGTCACCGCCCTCCTCGGCGCAGGCCTCTCGGTAAGCCGCCTCGAGGAGCACGACCACGTGTTCCACGATGTCTTTCCCGGCCTCGAGCCCCGCCCCGGCGGCGGCCTCTGGTTCACCGAGGCAAAGGGCATGCTCCCGCTCGCGTACGCCCTTGAGGCCCGCGCGCGATGATCCGCTACCGTCTCTGAGCGTCAGAAAGGCTCGCATCGAGCGTCCCTCTTGACCCAGAGAGCGAAAACGCTAGAGTCCGCGTTCGTTTTCCAGCTTAGCTCAGTCGGTAGAGCAGGTGGCTGTTAACCACCGGGTCGCTGGTTCGAGTCCAGCAGCTGGAGCCCTTGTTTGAGCCGCCCTTCGTGCGGCTCTTCACCATTTTGGTGCTGCTTCCCTCGGGCCTTCCTGGACTCCGTGCACTCCGCTTCGGACGCTTCGCGTCTGTCGAGTCCAGCCTGGGCCTGTGAGCGCCCTCACCGAGGGCAGGGGGTGCCGCAGTAGTCGTAGAAGTCCCACTCCTCGGTCAGGGGGCCAGGGCACGGCATGAGGGGCCCGGCCTGGCAGCAACTGCAAACGCGCCCCTCGGCCAGCGTCATGAAGGTCGTCGGGCCGGACTCGTGGACCACTTCCGCCAGGATGGGGCCGTCACCGTGAGACGTGAGTCGAACGTAGAGGGCCGGCTCCGTCCAACTGAACCACTCGAGCTCTTCGCCGGGGTTGGGCAAGACCAGGATGGCGTCTTCGTACGCGACCCACCTCCCCTCGAACTCGTGCCAAAAATCGCATCCGGCGATCTTTCCGTAGACGGTTCCGTCGGCGAGCAGCTCGACGTTGGCGGCATCGACGACCTCGAGCCTGTGAAGGATCAAGGACCCATCTTCAGGAGGCTCGAGCGCCGCCGGCTCGACGCACGGCGGCTCACCGCCACCTCGGTTGTCTCTCACGAACCTGCGCTCGATATCATGTGGCGCGATCGGCGCTGGGGTGGACGTTGACGGACAGCGCGAGCACCTCCCGGAGCCATCGCTGAAGCGGGTCGTCGTCGTGTCGGCGATGCCAGACCGCTTGAAGAACGAAACCGGGGATGGGCACCGGCGGTTTCAGGAACGCCAGCGGCGCCGGACGTCGGCTCTTGGTGCTCGAGCTCAGGGGGCGGCTGCCGAGCGCAGCGGGGACGGTGGCGATGTAGTCGGTCTCGGCCACGATCCTCAAGGCGCTCTCGAAATAGGGCACGCGGACCGCGACGCGCCGCTCGAGGCCGCGCTGGGTGAGCACGCGGCTCACGAGGCTGTCGGCGTCGCCGCCGAGGGGATAGACGACCACGTGCTGGAGCGCGCAGAAGCGCTGCAGCGTCAGCCGTCGCTGGGCGACGGGGTGATCCCGGCGCACGACGCTGAGAAAGCGCTCGCGGAGAAGGTCTACGGCCCGCAGCTCCCCCCGCAGGCGCCCGATCTTGGGAACGACGAGGAGCTCCAACCGGCCGGCTGCGAGCTGCGAGAAGACGTCGCGACCGGCGGGCTCGATCTGCACGTCGAGCAACGGTGCGCGTTGCGACAGTCGGCCGATGAAGCCGTGGACGACGGCTCCGAGGGCATGCTCGGTCGCGGCCATGCGCACGGTCCTCATGGCAGTGGCCGGGTCGAACGGCTGCGGCGGACGGAGGAGCCCGCGGAGCCCGTCCAGGCTGGCCGTGAGCGGCTCGCGCAACCCCGCGGCGCGAGCCGTGAGCAGCAGCTGGCGATTCGCGGGGACGAGCAGCTGGTCGTCAAACCACGCGCGTAGCTGCCCGAGGCTGCGGCTCATCGCCGATTGCGTCACGCCAAGGCGGGCCGCCGCACGCGTGACGCTTTGCTCGACCAACAGCCAGTGCAGCGCGAGCAGCAAGTTGAGGTTCATTTGCTCGAGCCGGGGCTCGGACCCTGCGCGGTTCGGTCGAGAATGAGTCATGCGCATGTCTAGCTATATCAATCATGCAGTGGAGTGATGCGTTCACTTGGCGTAGCCCTCGGACATGGCGTCGAGCAAGTGCGCAGCCGCGCGAGCGACCGAACGACGGCGCCGACCCCGGAGATACGCGGCCGCCGCCGCGACCCTGGTGCTCGGCGCGGTGCTCCTCCTCGTGCGGGCAGGTTTTTGCTCGCTCGATGTCGTCGCCTACCCGGTCCCTCTTCAGCGACCGACCACCTGGGCGGAGATCCTCGCGCGACCGCGATCGGTCGCCGTCGAGGTCCTGCTCACCGGCACCGTCGATGGGGATCGTCGCATCGTCCTCGACGAGAGCGATCCAAACATCGAGGCGCTGGGTGACGCCCATGCCCCGACCACGGTGCTGGCCTACTGGGTGCATCACCCGACCGAGGGCGACTATCTGATCGACGCCGGGCTCGCCCAGGCGTTCGCGCGCGACGGCGGCAACTACACGGCCCTGCTGCGACTGATGCTCGCGGTGTTCGGTGTCGAGAGCCAAAGCACGGACGGGGCCGACGTCGGGTCCCAGCTGAGATCACGCGGCATCTCGCCGCGGGCGGTGTTTCTCACCCACCTGCACGGCGACCACACCTCCGGCCTCGTCGACCTCCCTGCTTCTGTGCCTGCGGTGTTCGGGCGAGGCGAAGACACGTTCATGCAAAAGGCGCTGATCGGCGACCACCTCGACGGCAGGCCCCTCTTCGCGCTCTCCTTCGACGAAGCTCACGCGCTGCCGCCGTTCGAGCGCGTGCTCGATCTGCTCGGCGACGGCTCGATCTGGGCGATCTCGACGCCCGGGCATTCACCGAATCACGTGTCGTACTTGGTCAACGCTCAGTTCGGCCCGGTCCTGATCACCGGTGACGCATGCGCCTACCACGCGCAGCTCGAGCACCGCATACGGCCGAGCCCGGGCGTCGATGATCAGGCGGCGTCCATCCGCTCGCTCGCAGCCCTCCGCGAGCTTCACGATCGGTTCCCACAGCTGCAGGTCATGGTCGGGCACGAGCCGCCTCGACGTTGAGCCGGCGTGCCCGATCTCGAGCGTTCTGCCAGAGCGAACGATTCGGTTCCAATCATCCGGCTAGCGATGGATGCCGGACCGCGCGATCATCACGGGATGAGGGGCCTTGGCTGCTTGCTTCTGCTTTCGCTGCTCGCCGGCTGCAGCACCGTCGAGGTGCGCCCTGGACCCGACTCGCAGGCCAAGCCGGGGCCCGACCCAGACCCGAGCCCGGTCCCCGACCCCGACCCGGATCCGGATCCCGACCCCGATCCCGACCCTGGTCCGCCGGCCTTCTGCCCCGCGAGCACCTTCCCCGGAAGGCCCGGCGACGCCGTCCTCGCGACCTGGGACGACGTGACGCTGCGCCTCGTGTCGCATGACGGAACCGTCCTCTCGTATCCGCTCTTCGCCGAAGAGCCACCCGCCGGTGCGCACCGCTTCGTGAGCGTCGAGTCCGGTGGCGGGCTGATCGTCGCCGCTGCGCGCTGGGCGCCCCAGGACGACATCTTCGACCGGACCGCGCACGTCGTCTTCTACACGCGGAGCGGCGAGATCGTCGACACGATGGACGAGAGCGTGGAGCTCTCACCCGTGCTCGTCACGCCCGACGGCGCGACCGTGCTCCTTCGCGATCAGCTGAGCCTCGCGGCGTACGTGGTGCGGCGCGCGGACGGTTCGACGACGAGCTTCACCGCGTTCAATCCCTACGGCGCCGCCCTCGGTGGCGGCTGGCTCCGCGGGTCCAGCGGCACCGGCGACGGCTTCTTCAACTACGAGACCAGCGAGCTGAGGACCATTGGCGCGGCGGGGTCGGCCTTTTCGTTCGAAGACGGATACGCCTACCTGGCGAGCGGCCCCGACTCGTTCTTCTTCGTCCGCGAGACGCTGGCGGGCGCGGCGCCGCTACCGATCGCCGGGATCGCTCCGGCGACCGAGTCGCCGCTTTCGTTGTGGCGCCTGGCCGAGAACCACGCCCTGCTCTTCGGTGGAACGACCGAGAGCCAATGGCGTGCGAACCTCACGACTGGTGAAGCCGTCTCGATCGACGCGCCCGCACCCGCCGGTCTCATCGATCTCGACGACAGCTGCTCGCTCACCCACCGAGGCCTCGCATCCGACGGCTCGGTGATGGCGTTCGTCCGCGATGGCAGCGCCGCTCGCCTGTTGCTGCACGATCCGGTGTCGCGGACGTTCTCGCCGGTGGGTCTGCCGGCCGCGTCGCCGGGCACCTTCGACGTCGACGAGGTCGCGGGGACGTTCCTGATTCACGCGGGCGAGCCATGGGACACCTTCTGTCCCATCGTCGATTGGCAGGGGCCGATGCCCGATGACGCGGTCCCCATCGGTACGACGCAGATCGTGAGGCCCGCCAGCGGCTCGATCCACGTCGTCGAGAACACGGAGCCCTGGTCGCTCGTGCCCAGCGCCGACGGCACGTGCGTCGGCGTGCCCGATGCCGGCGACGAGCCCGGCTGGTACCTGCTCGACGTCGTCGGCGGGAGCACGCTCTCGCTCGACGTCGAGCAGGCCGCCTTCTACTGGCTCGAGTAGAGAGGGGTGAGCGGGGCGCGCCGAGCTGAACGTGTTCGCGCGGCCGGCGCGGCTACTCCGGCGGCGGCGGCTCGTCGGTGGAAAGGCCAGCGCCCCAGTCGATCATCTGCGAAAGAACGTCCTTGGGGAGCGCCGGGGTGATCTCGGCCCGCGTGCACTTCGCTATCTCGCCGATCGTCTCGCAAGCGAAGACGCCGCTCTCGTCATCGTCGTCGGTCTCGACGTAAACCCAGAGCTTGCCGCCCTGCTCGCCGAGCGGTTTGACGTCGACCACCTCGGTCGAGCACGCAGCCGTCGACGCGGCGATGACCAGGGCCGCGAGCGTCTTCACCCCTGCGTGGCTCGCGGTCGGGTCGGTGGGCATGGCTGATCGGTAGGTCATGGGATTGTGGGGAGACGCGCTGGTCGTCAACGGGATCGCGTCGCGTCGAGCGTCGAGGACTGCGCGTCGGTACGGACGTTGCGGTTGAAGGGGCGATTCACGCTCTTGAAGAGGTCGAGGATATCGGCGTCGGCCCGCGACGCGACGGCGCGAATGAAGTCCTCACGAATCTGCAGGGCTTGACGGATCTCTTCGGTGGAGTTGGGGTACGCCTGGTAAGCGAACGCGACGAGCTGCTCGCGCCACAGGATGAAGTTGCGGAACCGGAACCTGTCCCACCAGCTCTGCGAGTCGGGCTCGATGCCCGTGGGAAAACCGTGGCAATGGGCGAACGGGAGCGCCGCGGCGTGTCGCGTCATGGCATCGATGAACGCGCTCTGGCGGCAGTCGAACCACGCTGCAAAGAACAGGTAGGGCACCGGCGCCGCGGCCTTGCCGTGAAGCAGCTCGCGTATGAGGCGGCGGCTCTTCATCTCTGCCTCCTCTTTTTCGGTGGGAAAGCGCGCGAGATCCTTGATGACGAGGAAACGCGCGTGGTGGAGGACGCTCGCGCCATCGACCTCGATGGCGTTGAGGGCCCGATCCATCCTGTCCGTCTGCGCGAGCTTGTGCTCGACGGCCTCGAGGTCCGCGATCGGTCCCAGGAACACGAGCACGCGGTCCTCGATCGTCCCCTTCGCCCGGCGGCCGAGCTTCACCCGCGGCGCCCATGGCTTGGGTTGTGGCTCGGTGAAGGTGTTGAGCTCGAGCGTCTTCAGGCTGAACAACCTGCGCGCGGTCGCGGCGAGGGCAGGGAGACGCCCCGGCGGGACGCTGGGGGCCAGCTGGGCGCGTGGATCGGTGAGCAGCTGACGCGCCAGGCGCGCCAAGGTCTCGTCGCTGAAGTCGGGGTCGGGCTCCGCGGCTCGGCGCGGGTCGCGCAGCTCGGCGTGCCGCCCGGCCCTGGTCGTGGCGGTGTCTTGGAGCCATTGTCTGGGATCCATGAGCCAATCGAGCGCGGCGATGCCGGGGATGAAGAAGTAGCCGCCGCCCCTGGTGATCGAATAGCCCGCGATCTTGGAGAGGACGATCGGCGGGCGACGCGGCACGAAGAAGGCGGCGTCGCCCGAGTGGTTGGCGCCCGCGATCGGGTCGCGAAGCGTGAACAGGCGCTGCGGCGCGCTCTCGCCCGCGTTGAGCCAGCCGCCCTGCACGACCTCGAACTGGCGGCCGATCGAGGCGTTGAAGCAGCCGAAGAGCATCCCCCGCTTGAGCGACAGCTCGTCTCGACCGACGGCCACGCCGTTCAACAGGCGATAGCCGAGCGAATGCGTCGCGCGCTCGTACGTGTCGTCACGGTTCTCGGTTGGCTCGCCGACCTCGGTGTACGTCAACGTGCGGCGGATCATCCGATGCCGCTCCGACCGGTCCGAGATTCTCCCGGCGACGTCACGCGGGTTGGCGCGCCGAATGTGCGCGCCGAACGGGCACCCCAGGCCATTCTGATCTCGGGCGTAGCGAAAGTCGTTGCCGTGTCCGATGAGCGGCTCCCCATCGAAGTGGCGCCCCATGAGGCGAGAGGCGACCCAGTCCTTGGATTGCTTGACTCGGTCTCTCTTGGCTTCCTCACTCTCGCCGTCGCGAGGCAAGAATTCCTCGAGCTCGGCGCCTGCTGTCTTCAAGTATCGGTGAAAGCCTGCCACGTCCTGCTCGATCTTGCGCAAGACGAAGAACGTTCCGTTCTTGAGGAACGGCTGACCCCCGAACGGCCCCTCTTCATCGTCGTAGCCGAGCACGAACTCGCCCGGCTTGATGCCGCGCCACTTCTTGTCGGCCTGCACCGTCCCGTAGCCGGCATCGTCGCTCTGCGGTCCGCCGTCGATCGAAGGCTGCGAGATGCCGTCGACGTAGCCGAAGTGCTCGCGCCGCTCGTCGAGCTCGTTGCCCCAGTGGAGCTGCGTCTCGATACCGTCGCGCTCGAGCTTGCGGAGGTCCTTGACCGCATCGTGCACCATGTCGTGCGACGAACCGAAGAGCAGGAGGATGGCGTGCACCGAGCCCGGCGCGTCCGAGAACTCCCATTCGTCGACATGAGACGGCCCCAGGTCTCCGAGCTGCTTCGAGCGATCAGCCATCGTGGCCTTGAGGTCGCGAAAGGCGGGGCCGGCTGCGTCGAGCAGATCGGCGACCGGTCGCTCTTCGTTGCTCTCGTCGCGCGCGAGCTCGGGCGGGATCAGCCGTCGCATCCCCTCGTAGGTGAAGCCGATGTTGAGCGACAGCTGCCCCTCTTGCCACGACGCCGCGGTCGTGACGGGGCAAGCCTCGCGCACGGCCCGAAGGAACGAGACCACCCGAGCGCGCGTCTCATCCGTATTGCGTGGGGGAAAGCGGACGAGCAGGTACGCACCGTGCGCCGGGCTGCGGTCGCCGGCTTGGCGGTTGTATCCCCGCAAGACCTCGCTCTGGATCTCTTCGAGCTCGAGCTGAAACACGGGATCGGCCAGGGGTCTGGTCGGCTGGCTCACAAGAACTCCATGGCGAGGTCGTCGAGGGCCTGGTCCAGATCGGGGCTCGCGACGAACGCGGCGATGACGGCGGGCTCGACGCATTGATCGTCCCGCCGTCGTTCGCGCTCTTCGGCCGGCCGCTGTTGCAGGTCCCAGAACCGGAGCGCGTTCTTGAGCCGACGCCGGAGCTCGAGCGCCTTGGCGATGAGAGGCATGGGCGCGAGGCGACGATCGGTCGAGCGGCCGTCGCCCCGCTCGCAGCAAGGATCGGCGGGCTCGTCGGGACCCTCGGGGACGGCACCCGAATGTGTCGTCTCGGGGTGCACGCGGTAGCCGTGGTACTCGAACGACGTGGCGCCACCGTGCTCGGGCGCGATCGGCGTGAGGGCGTGCTCGCCCAGCCAGAACATGAAACGGTCGAAATCACGCCCGCCCGGGTACCGCAGGCACTTGCCCCAAAGGGTGTCGATGTAGTCCGGCACCAGCACGGAGAAGTCGGCGAGGTACGAGTCTGCCGCGCCGTCGAAGAGGCTGAAGAACAGGAGAACGGGCCGCTCGAGCGTGCGGCGAAAGCCGTTCGGCCGGCACACCCGGTTCATCGTCGCGAACCCCGCGAAATGGAGCGTGGTGATCCGATTGAGCGCCGCGAACTCTCGGTTGCCGATGGCAAGGAGCATCACGGGCTTGAGGAACGTGCTGCCCCAGGCGAGGAGGGGGGTAGCCATCGAGAAGCTGACGTCACCGTAACCCATGGCTCAAGGCCCCTTTTGCATGACGGGGAGGGGGGCTGGCCCGGCCTTGGGCGGCTGGGCCGGTTGGCCGTCCGCCGAGGGCGGGAGAGCGCCCCATTTCGCGAGCTCGCCGACCCCGTTGGCATCGCGACGCATCCGGGCAAAGTGGTCGTACACCGCCTTGCGAACGCGGTTCACGCCGCCGATTGGCTGATGCTCGGGTAGGCCGTTCCAGGGGTTGAACGCGAGCCGCTCCGCGTGCCACTGCACCTCGGGCGAGGTGAATGGTGGCTGCTCCCACGGCTGCAGCACCAACGTCGCGACAGGGATTGGCCGCGCCTCGTACTCGCTCCATCGGTAGGTGGCGTCCTCGACCGGCTGGCGGATCGGGTTGCGCTGGGGTTGAACGAAGAAGTCGAACCCGATGGTCTCGCCGCTGTTCAGGGCGAGCCGCTCCTCGAGCTTGAAGCGAAGGTAGTTGGGGGAGTCGCCCATCTGGCTCGACTTGTGGCGGGGCGGTTCGTCCGACTTGCGCCCGATGGGCCGGGCGATGTACTTGCAGGCGCGCTTCAGGCCGAGGCGGTACGGCGTCTGGCTGAAGTAGTGCGTCTCGAGGAGATCGACCGCCGGGTTGTACTGGGAGCCCAAGAGCGTAATCGCGAACTTGACCGGATTGCGCAAGAGGTAGG
>CALKVR010000468.1 GCA_938004815.1 uncultured Polyangiaceae bacterium
GATCAAGTACAAGGCGATGTGATGAGCTGGGGGGCGACGCTTTGGGTGCTGCTGGGGGCGATCGTCGCGGTGGGGTGCACCAAGGGCCCCGGCGAACCATGCAAAAAGGGCATGGGCGAGTGCCACAAGGACCTCCTCTGCCTCGGCTCGAGCGAGCCGGTGTGCACCCCTTGCTCCGAGACCGAGGACTGCAAGAAGCACGCTCTCTGCACGCTGAAAAACGGAAAGTGCGCGCGGACGAGCAGCGAGGACTGCCAGCGGTCCGACCTCTGCCGCAACCGCGGCCACTGCGAGCTCGACCACCGGCTGGGCATGTGCTTCGGGTCGCCTGGCCCCATGGAGGGCGGCTGCCCCTGCGGCTGCGATCACTCCGAAGCCATGGTCGACGCGCTGCGCGCGTCGTCGCCGGCCGACGCCCTCGCCGAGGCTCGCAGGTCGCTAGCCACGATCGCCGAGCGCGAGGCCCTCGGCTACGTGACCGACGCGATGGTCGAGCACCGCCTTCGCCTCCGCGCGCTCGAGCGCGATGTGGCGGGTGGGCATCCAGCAGCGACATTCCCCCTCTCGCCAGCCGCCTCGGGCCTCCGCAAAGCGCGAGGCGCTCTGCCGATCACTCGGGGCTCGGACCTCGCCCTCCGCTCCGAGCTGGTGGCGTTCGGCGCCACGACCGAGCTCGTCGACGGTCGCGAGAAAGATCTGCCGGCCTGCTTCCGCCTCTGGCTCGATCTCGAGAACACGAGCAACACAGCGCTGGTCATCGAGCGCCCTGCCCTCGCCGGCTCGGTGCGCTTCGACGTGCGCCGCTGGTACGTCGAGGACGACGATGGCGCGCCGTGGTCGGGCGCGCTCGGCCCCGGCGAGCGCCGAGCCGTGCTCGTGATCGGTTACATCGACGAGCCGCTCGATCCGGGCACCAGCGTGCGCGCCAGCTTCACCCTGCGCGGCGCCACCGTCGACGCGGCGACCGCAGCGCTGGGGCGCTGGGACGCTCGAGCCCCAATCCAGTAGTTGCCCGGCTTCTACGTTGTGGATGCGAGGCGCGCGGCGGCGGCCCCGAGCGTCACCGCCTCGCGCCCGCTCTCGACGATGGCCGCTCGAAACGCGGCCAAACGAGCCTCCAGACCGACCTTCAGCTCGGGCAGCCCGCGCACGTCGCTCTCAACGTCGGCCCGATCCAAGAAGTCGATCCCGTGGAGCTCGACGTTCAGGAGCGGCGTATCACCGCAGCCGCGGACGAGGGCGCGCGCGCCGCGCTCGCCCGCGCGGCCCAAGAGGGTGCCGATGACCGGGACCCTCAGGCGCCGCGTGACCTGGATCGGCAGCTCGACGATCGAGCGCGCGCCCTCTCTCCAGTAGGGCCGGCCGGGGCGGTAGGGCCGGGTCGGCGCGAGGGTCGCCTCGACTCCGGTCGCGACCGACGCCGAGCGCCGCCCGACCATCGCCATGGCGCCCATCACCGCGAGCTTGGCCGCGAAGTAGGGCGGCGAAGGCAGGATCGACGAGTCGAACGCGGCGCCCGCGCGCTCGACCGCGTCGAACACGGCGTCGCTCGTGGTGTAGCCGGGCGATCGGAACCCGCGCGGCCGCTCGCCCACCGCGCGTTCGATGGCGTCGAAGCTACCCGCGACCTCGCGCTCGATGTCGGCGGCCGGAAGCCTGACAAGATCGTAAGGGTGCGTAAGCGAATGGCTCTCGACCGCGTGCCCGGCTCGGCGCGCGTCGACGAGCACGTCGGCGCCGCCCTGCTGCTCGAGGTCGGCCCCCACCGCGAAGAACGTGAGCGGGATGCCGAGCGATCGAGCGAAGCCGAGCGCCCGAGGGACCGCGACCTCGTAAACGACACGGGCCGCCTTCGTCGCCGAAGGCAGCCCGTGGATGCTGCGGTAGAGGTGGAGCTCGTCGAGATCGATCGATACGGCGAGCACCGCGCCCGGCCTATTGAGACGCCATCTTCGCCACTTCTTCGGCGAAGTTGTCTTCTTTCTTCTCGAGGCCCTCGCCGCGCTCGAAGCGGACGAACTTGGTGAGGACGATCTTGGCGCCGGCGGCCTTGCCGGCCGCGTCGGCGAGCTGCGCGATCGTCTGCCCGGGGACGACGACCGACTCTTGCTCGGTGAGCGCGATCTCGGAGTACCACTTCACCAGCTTGCCCTCGATGATCTTGGGCCACGCCGCCTCCGGCTTGGGCTTCGGATCCTCGCGGAGCTGCGCCTCGTAGATCTCCTTTTGTTTGGCGATCTGCGCGGCGTCGACGTCGTCGCGCTTGAGGACGAGCGGGGTCATGGCGGCGATCTGCATCGCCGTGTCCTCGGCGAACTTCACCACCTCGGCGTGCTTGGCGGCGGCGTCGCTCTCGGTCTCGATCGAGAGGATGACGCCGATCTTGCCGCCCAAGTGGACGTAGGCCGCCGTGAGGCCCTGCTTGCCGGCCGGGATCTCGAGGCGCTCCCAGCGGCGGACGTCGACCTTCTCGCCGATCTTGGCGGTGAGCTCGGTCGCCACCTCGGCCACCGTCTTGCCTGCGAGCGGCGCGCTCTTGAGATCGTCGCCGGCCTTGGCCTTGGCCGCGACCTCGACCACGTCGGCGAGGAACTTCTGAAAGCCCTCGCTGCGCGCGGCGAAGTCGGTCTGGATGTTGACCTCGACCATCGTCGCCTGACGCTTGTCGGCCGAGACGACCGCGCGGACCTCACCCTCGGTGGCGACGGCCGAAGCGCGCTTGGCGCTCTTGGCGAGGCCCTTCTTGAGGATGATCTCGACCGCCTTGTCGAGATCGCCGGCGGCCTCGACGAGCGCGTTCTTGCAGTCGCTCATGCCCGCTTGCGTGCGCTCGCGGAGCTCTTTGATGGCTTGGGGAGTAACGCTCATGGTGCTTCTCTTCTCTCAGTTCCGGGGCCCGCGGCGCGAGACCACGACGTTGTCGTCATCTCGGCGGCGGCTCTCGCCGGTGTCGCGACGACGCTGCATACCCTCGATGCACGCATCGGCGATGCGCGTGGTGATGAGGCGGATCGAGCGGATGGCGTCGTCGTTGCCGGGGATGACGAAGTCGACGAGG
>CALKVR010000469.1 GCA_938004815.1 uncultured Polyangiaceae bacterium
GGCATCCACCTCATGCCGCCTCACGCCGCGAACCCATGAAGACCCTCGGAGAGCCCGAATTCGTAGCCTCGACTCTCGGAACCTTCGCGCGCTCGCCGACGGCAGTACCGTCTTCGGCGCAAACGAGCAGCCCGCCGACATCGTCGTCGTCACTGGCCCCCCGGGGTCCGGCAAGACGCTGTTCCTTCAAACGATCATCGCTGGCAAAGAGGCGGCGGCCCCCTATGGCGGCTCCCCGAACCCCAAGCGTCTCATCCGTTATGGCGCGGTCGCGGCCAAGCTCACGACGGAGTGGTGGCTCGATGAAGAGGAGGTCGCGTTCGCAGGCGTCACGTCGCCGTTCCAAACCTGCGAGGTCGGCTTCAAGATCGGCAAGCTGCCCGAGGCCGACGGCGACCCCGGTCTCCTCGCCGTCCTCGCGCGGTACGATCATTCGCCGAGCATCGGCAAGGTCGACTACTTTCCCCCCTCGCGCGTCTTCGAGGCCGACAGCTTCTTCGGCGGCAGCCTCGTCAGCGAGCAGAAGTTCCAGCGACTCAGCGCCGAGCCCCGCAAGTACCGCGGCATCCTCAAGTTCCTCCGCGGCCTCGTGATGGGCAGCCAGCGCGAGCGCTGGGAGCGCGTGGTGCGCCTCTTCTCCGCCCTCACCGACGGGGCCGTCAAGCTCGCGGGCCTAGACGAGAACGGCCAGCTCGACTTCGTCGTGGGCCGCGGCGAGCACGTCGGCCACGCGGCCCTCCCGGCCTCTGCCCAGCAAGCGTTCGTCTTCGCGGGGACGGTGGTGATGCTCGAGCTCTCGCGATCCGTCGTGCTCATCGACACCCCCGAGCTCTACCTCCCGCCCGGCGAAGCGGCGCGCCGGCTCATGGTGCTCAAAGAGCACGCGCCGTCGAACCAGTGGATCGTCGCAACGAGCGACCCCCACGTCATCGAGCTCGCTTCGAAGGACGCGGTCGTCCGGCTCGGCGCGCCGGCGGAGAAGAAATGACCACCTATCAGTACCACGCAGACGAGCTCGTCGTGTCGCTCCCCGCCGGCTTCGTCGACAAGACGACGACGATCCTCGAATGGCCCGAGGCGCAGGGGGGCACCGCGATGATGCTGCGACGCGCCCCGCTCGAGCCAGGCACGCTCCCCGACGTCGCCAAGCGCTATTCGGCGCAGCTCGCGGCCACGCTGAGCGGTTATCGCGAGGAGCCGGCGATAACGGTCGAGTGCCCGTTGCCGCACGAGATCATCTGCCTCCGGTTTCGCGAGCAGGGCAGAGTGCATTACCAAGTCCACGTGCTCTTGGACCTGGGCTCGCGGATGCTCTTCATGGTGTGGGGGGCCGACGCCCAGCGTCGCGACCGCCTCGACGAAATGGTGAAAGTCGCGGTGCCCACCGTGCTCTTGCGAGAGGTGACGTGATGAGCGACTCCGTGATTTTGCCCGCCGCGCGCGTCACCGACGTCGTCGAGCACGAAGACTGGAACAGCATGACGTTCGTCACGCCCGCGGCGACGGGCTTGGCGATCGTGATCACCATCACCATCGTCGCGACGGGGGGAGCCGCCGCGCTCGCGTTTACGGTCGGCGGTGCGATCGGGACGATCGTGAAGTTCTTCGACAAGTTCCTAGCCAACGGCCCCGAGGAGATCGAGACCGGGGCCGACACTGTCTACACCAACCTCCTGCCGTCAGCGCTCGCGCACCCGAAGTGCACGGTCACCGATCGCCAGTTCGTCTTCACTGGGGCGTTGCACGTCTACATCGAGGACGGCCGCGCTAGCCGATTCAGCGACCGGACGACCTGCCCGGGCACGATCAAGTCCGGCTCCAAGCCGCCCTTCGAGGTGCTGATCGGGGGACCGCCGGCTGCGCCCCACCGCGCGCCGGCTTGGTACCAGGCCTACCTTGCGATTGATCTGGCCTATTCGGCCGCTGGCTTGGCGGTATCGCTCAATAGCGCTGCCACCGCATGGGAGCACGCCCAGAACGTCTACGACGGGGCGGCGCTCGTGGAGGGCGCGTTCGAAGCGATCGCCGGCTACAAAGTACTCGAGAGTCCGGTGCGCGACGGGGTGGACACGACGCGGAGCATCACCAGCGGCATCCTCGAGCTCTTGGGGAAGCAATGATGCACGTCGAAACGCCGAACCTGCTCCGCAAACCGACGCTCGGCCTTGAGCTCGAATCGGGCGATGCGCTCGACGTCCGCGAGTTCGTCGTGACCGACGCGCTGTCGGAGCTGTTCCGCGCCGAGCTCACGTGCGTGGGGCCGAGCCCCGACATCGATCTCGACACCATTCTCGGCCGGCGAGCGACCTTCTCGATCCGGGGCGGGCTCGTCGAGGCGGGCCGCGCCTTCGTCGGGGTCGTGAGCGAGATCGTTCAGCAGCGGGTCGAGACGGCGGGCCTGTCGACGTACAGACTCGTCATCGTGCCCGAGCTCTGGCTCTTGACCCAGACGCGGGCGTACCGCGTTTTTCAGCAGCTCACCGACCCCGACATCGCCCTCGCCGTCCTGCAGGCGTGGTCGGTCTCGCCCGCGGTCAGGCTCGGCGACACCTACAAGGAGCGTCGCTACCGCGTGCAGTACGGCGAGAGCGACTTCGTCTTCTTCTCACGCTTGCTCGAAGACGCCGGCGTCACGTTCCTGTTCGACACGAGCGCCGACGGCGCGAGCGCGCTCGCCCTCGACGACGCACCGCACACGCGAGAGGCGCGCCCGCCGCTACCCTACGTACAGACGCCCAACGAGTCGCTCGCGCACGAGTTCGTCACGAGGGTCGAGCTCACGCGCGATCTGCGCCCCGGCCGCTACACGCTGCAAGATCTCGACTACCGGCGACCACCGGCCGAACAGCTCGCACGCACGTCGTCCGCCGGTCTACCCACCGAGCAAGCCATCGAGCGCCACCACTTTCGCCCCGGCGCGTTCTCGTTCCGGGCGCCGGGCGGGGATACGCCGATCGCCGATGACCGGGGCGCTCAGCGGACGGATCTCGAGCTCGGCGCCGGGCAGGTACAGAAGCGACTCGACGCTCTGCGGGGTGACGCGCGCACCTGCACGTTCGTGACGAGCGCCATCGACGTCAGGCCCGGCGCCCTCGTCTCGTTCACGGGCCACCCGAAGGCCGAGCTCGGGCCAGCCGCGCGCCTCTTCGTGACCAAGAGCGTGCTCTCGGGCACGGCGACCGGGACCTGGATGCACACGTGCCAGGCCCGGTTCGCCGACACCCCCTACCGCCCCGCGCTCGCGACACCGAAGCCGAAGACGCGCGGGGTCGAGAGCGCCACCGTGGTCGGGCCGGCCGGCGACGAGATCCACACCGACGAGATGGGGCGCGTCCGCGTGCAGTTCCATTGGGACCGCTCGGGCACCCGGTCCGAGACCTCCTCACTGTGGATACCGGTCAACCAACCGTGGGGCGGCACCGGGTTCGGCGCGCTCAACATCCCTCGGATCGGCCAAGAGGTCCTCGTCGACTTCTTGGGCGCCGACCCCGACCGGCCCGTCGTGACCGGTCGCGTCTTCACCCAGACGAACCCGGTCCCGTACAAGGTGCCCGCGTTCAAGGATCTGCAGGCGATCCGCTCGGCCTCGACGCCCAAGCTCCCGCCAGGCGTGGCCCGGGCCGGGATGCTCGGCGGCAAGACGGCCGGCGGCGGTGAGGACCCAGGCGCCGCGAGCCCGCAAACGTCGCCCCTCGGCGGTGGTCTCCCGATGACGGCAGCCAAGATCGCCGAGCTGGTGACGGGCTCGGGCCTGTTTCAGGCCGTATCGGCCGACGCTCAGACCCACGGCTGGCAAGGCAGCGAGCTTTCGATGCACGACGTCCAAGGGCAGGAGAAGATGTACCTGCAGGCCCAGAAGGACATGCACACGGTGGTCAAGAACCATCAGCGGGGCGTCGTAGGCCACTCGCGCTCGTCTACCGTGGGCACCGATTCGATCCGCGAGGTCGGGAACAAGGAGTCCTTCCGAATCGGCGCCGATCGCTCGGGCCGGGTCGGCGGCGACGAGACCGTCCGCGTGAGCGGGCCCATCACCATGGTGAGCATGGAGGGCGAGCAGCGCTTCGTCTCGGCCGAGGCCCACGGCATCCACGCCAAAGAGGTCCTCTTCATCTCCGACGAGACCTTCGACAGCGAGGCCAAGCGCCACTTCATCTCGAGCGATCAGCTCATCATCCTCGCGGTGGGGACGAGCACCGCCATCATCATGTTCAACGACGGCATCGTCATCCAAGGCGACGACGTCTTGATCAACCCGGGGACCGACGCGGCCCAAGCCATCGCGGCCGGTCAATCGATCCGCGCCTACCTCGAGGAGAAAGAGGCCGCGGAAGCAGCAGCGGCCCGGGCGGAGCGCACGCGCACCGCCGCCATACGTGCGTGGGAAGAGATGAACCAGGAGTACGGAGAGAGGCACGACCAGATGAAGAACTACTTGGACGACGAGGGTCTCGAGGATTGGAGATTCTCGAGATTCAACAACCTTTATCAGTCGTACGGGGGCCCCGGTCGCCCTCGAGCGGTCTACGACAGCATCGTAGATGGGACCTCCGGGTTCTTCGACTGAAGACGGAGTCACTGTGACGACCGGACCGAGCCTCGACCCCAACCGTGCGACGTCGCACCTCCGGCTGACCGTCGCGTCCGGCGACGAGCTCGACGTGCGCACGTTTGCCGTGCAAGAGGGGCTCTCGTCGCTCTTCACGATCCAGCTCGTCGTCCTCTCCGACGACCCCGATCTCGACTTTTCGGGCATCGTCGGGCACCCCGCGACGTTTCAGGTCGAGCGCGCGCGCGCATCGGCTTCGGCCCCCCAGCGTCGCTGGACGGGCGTCGTCACGAAGCTGGAGCAGGCCAGCGTCGAAGAAAAGGGCCCGTCGACCTACGCGCTGACGCTCATGCCGGCGCTGTGGCTCCTGACGCAGCGCCGGAACTACCGCATCTTTCAGCAGCGCTCCGAGCCCGAGATCGCCCTGGAGATCCTTCGCGAATGGGGTATCGAGCCGGCGCTCAGGATCGACGCCGCCAGCTACAAGCCGCGCAAGTACCGCGTTCAATACGCCGAGTCCGACTTCGCGTTCGTGAGCAGAATGCTCGAAGACGCGGGCATCAGCTACTTCTTCGAAGACGATCCGAGCGGGGGTGAGACCGCGCTCGTCCTCGCCGACTCCCCGCACGCGGCGCCGCCTCGCACAGCGCCCCTCCCCTTCGTCGCGACTCCGAACGACCGTCTCGACCAGACGTTCGTCACGGGTGTTCGTGTCATGCAGCAGGTTCGCCCGGGCCGCTACACCGTGCGCGACCACGACTACCGGCGCGCGGCCGACTTCGACCTCTCGGCATCGGCCGAAGGCGGTGACGGCATCGAGACGCGCCTCGAGCGGTTTCACTACGTGCCGGGCGCGTTTCTGTTTCGGTCGGATCGTGCGGGGCAGACGCCGGTGGCCGACGATCGCGGCGCCGCGCGCCACGATCCGTCCGAGGGCGCTCGCATCGCGCAGAGCCGCCTGGACGCCAAGCGAGGCGCCGCTCACACCTGCGTGTTCCAGACCTCTGCCTCCGAGCTCCAGCCAGGTCAAACGATCCGCATCACCGGGCACCCCAGGCGAGACCTCGGCGAGGAGCGCACGCTGCTGGTCGTCTCGAGCACCTTGCGAGGCGGCTCGACCGAGCCGTGGGCTCAGCAATGCGAAGCACGATTCACCGACGTCCCCTTTCGCCCTGCCCTCTCGACACCGAAGCCACGCACCCAAGGGATGGAGAGCGCGACCGTCGTCGGCCCCACCGGCGAAGAGATCCACACCGACGAGCTCGGTCGCGTCCGTGTGCACTTTCATTGGGACCGCGACGGCGAGCGGAACGAGCGCTCGTCGTGCTGGGTCCACGTGAGCCAACCCTCGGCGGGTGGGGGCTTCGGGTCGCTCACCATTCCCCGCGTGGGGCAAGAGGTGCTCGTCGACTTCCTCGCCGGAGACCCGGACCGCCCCGTCGTAGTGGGCCGCGTCTTCACGAACCTGCAGAAGGTCCCCTACGAGCTGCCCAAGCACAAGATGGTTTCGGGGATGCGCTCCGAGAGCACGCCCAAAACTTCGACGGCGAGAGCGACCGCTGGCCCGGCTGCGGCCGCGCTCCCCCGCTCGCCGCTCTTGGGTGGCGAGCCGATGAGCCCCCAAGAGATGGCCGAAGAGGTCCTGAAGTCTCGCCACTTCCGCGCGATGTCGCCGGACGCGACCGCTCACGGTTGGGCCGGCAACGAGCTCACGTTCGATGACAGCGCCGGGCAGGAGAAGGTCTATCTTCAGGCGTACAAGGATCTGAATGCGCTGGTCAACAACGCCTGGACGACGCTCATCGGCCACTTTCGCAGCACCAAGGTCGGGAGCGACGACATCCTCACCGTCCGGAACAAGCAGCAGACGGTCGTCGGCAGCGACCGGAGCCTGGCCGTCGGCGGCGACCAACGGCACAGCGTCACAGGCGATGCCTTTCAATTCGTCGAGAAGAACCAGATCTTCAAGAGCGAGCTGAACACGACGGTGCTGGCAAGAGAGACGCCGGTGAACAGCCAAGACATCACCGTGCTCACCTGCGGCTCATCGACGATCGTGATGCACCCCGACTACATCGTCATTCAAGGCAAGGACGTCTTCATCAACCCGGGCGAGGCCGAAACGGCGGCGGCGGCAAGCGGCGTGCGACCGCCTCCCCAGCGCGCGCGCGATGCAGCGAGAGACGCTGCCGTGCAACCGATGGAGAGGGCGTACTGGGCTCTCGAGGAGGCCGCCGCGCAGGGGGGCAAGGGCTCGTTCCCGACCTTCGACGCGAACGAGGCCGCGACCGTCGTTCGACGCTTCTTTCGCGGGTGATTGGACAGAGACACCCAGACCTTATGTCGCCGCACATCTATCACACCGACGACCTCGTCTTTACCGTCCCCCGGAGCTTTCGTGACCGCACGATTCAGGCGCTCGAGTGGGATGCCGACGGAGACCGCATCACGCTAACCCTGCAGCGCGAGCCGGTGCAGGGCACGCTATCGCTCGAGCAGATCTACCGGGCCGCAGTGTCGAAGTATCCGACCCTCTGGCGGGCGTTTCGGATCGACGGCGAAGAGACGCACGAGATTGGCGATCAACGCGTCATGCGCTTGCGCTTTCGGTGGAAACACGAGACGGGCGCCATGTACCACCACCAGGCATTCCTCCTGCTCGCCGACATCTCCTTCGTGTTCACCGCCTCGGGGCCCGCGAGAGCGATGGCCGCCATCGATGCGCTCATCGACAGCGCCGTCGCCGACCTGCGCCTGAGGGAGGCCTGACGTGCCGGCGCTGGTGGCCGAGGGCGTCGCATCGGGGCCCGATCGATGAGGGTGCGCAGCGTGACGGCGAGCGGGCTCCGCTCGATCCCCGATAAGACGTTCTCGATGATCGGTGACGGTGACACGCCGTGGGACGTCGTGGTCGTCACGGGCCCCGCGGGCTGCGGCAAGACGACGCTCCTGGACGCTCTCGCTGCGCACAAAGAGATCGTCGCCCCCTACGGCGCGCCGCCCCAAGCGCGAGACCTGGTGCGCGCGGGCGCGGCCTCGGCGCAGCTCGACGTCGAGTGGTGGCTCGACGAGGGCGAGCTCGACGACGCGGGGCTCGACGGGCCAGCCACCTCCGAGTGCGTGATCAAGAGGGCGGGCCCGCACCAGTCCGACGCCGACCCGGGGCTCCTCGCGATCCTCGAGCGCTACAGCCACTACACGGGCGTGGGCAAGATCGACTATTTTCCTGACGATCGCGGGCTCTCGCTGCATGGCGCGCTGGTCGCCGACCTCGTCCTCGATCAGCGGTTTCAGCGGCTCACGCGCGGCCCCGGCAAGTACGCATCGCTCGCTCGGCTCGTGCGCAACGCGCTGACCGGCGGCGAAGACGCCGAGCGCGCCGACGCGCTGAAAGAGCTCTTTCACGCGCTGTGCCCGTGGCGCCGGCTATCCGGCGTGAACGGCGTGGGGATGCCGGTCGTCTCTGGTCCACACGGCGCCGAGACAGCGCTCGACAAGCTCTCGGGTTCGGAGCAGCAGGCGTTTCTGTTCGCCGCTACCACCGTGATGGTCGGCCTCCACGACTCGGTCGTGATGATCGACACGCCCGAGCTGCGGCTCGGCCCGGGTGAGGCCGCGCGCTTCTTGCA
>CALKVR010000470.1 GCA_938004815.1 uncultured Polyangiaceae bacterium
GGCGACGAATGCTCTCCAAGAATGACGCTCGTGTGACGCTCGATGGTACCGCGCTCGACGTTAGGAAGTTCCGCGTCGAAGAGCACATGAATCGTCCGTTCTCGATCGACATCGAGGCCGTCACCTCCGACGAGCTGCATCTCGAGCGGCTCGTCGGCGAAAAGGCGATCTTCGAGCTCCACTTCAACCAACTGCTCAAGCCCGCTGTTCGCCGGTGGCAGGGCACGGCCATCTCGGTCGTGCACGTGAAGCAAGAGACGACGGGGCTGTCGCGCTACCACGTCCGCATCGAGGCCGACGTGGCGCTGCTCGGCTACCGCAAGAACATGCGCGCGTTCCAGTATCTGTCCGAGCTCGACATCGTCGAGCAGCTGCTCGGCGAGTGGAAGGTCCTGTTTCGCACCGAGGCCGACCGCTCGGTCTACAAGAAGCGCAAGTTCAAGGTGCAGTACGCCGAGAGCGATCTCGACTTCGTCCACCGTCTGCTCGAAGAGCTCGGCATCTCGTACTTCTTCGAGACCAATGATCAGGGCGACAGCTGCCTCGTCCTTCACGACGCGCCGCACAACCGCGCGCCTCGCATGCCGCCGCTCCTGAACCTCGGCAACCCCACCGAGATGGCCTACGACCAAGACGTCGCCGTCGGCATCCAGACTGCGCGCGCCGTCCGGCCGACGCGGTACACGATCCGCGATCACGACTACCGCAAGCCGGCCGACTATTGGCTCGCCGCGACCGAAGAGGCGCCCGAGGCGCGCGGCCGGCTCGCCAAGCTCGAGCGGTTCCACTACGTGCCGGGCGCGTTCCTCTTCGAGGCGAGCGGCATGGTCGACTCCCCGCACGCCGACGCCCGCGGCGCGTCGCGCTCGGACGAGGCGGCCGGCCAGCTCATGGCCAAGCGGCGCCTCGAGGCGCAGCGCTCGCCGGCCGAGCGGTTCGAGCTGCGCACCAACGCGCTCGACGTCGCCGTCGGCACCGTCACGAGCATCCTCGACTACAGCCGGCTCGACGGCAGCGGCATCCTCGCGCTCGGCGTGGTCATCGAGGGCAAGCACGACGACACCTGGCTGGCCGAGGTCTCGGGTACGCGGTCCAAGGTCCCCTTTCGGCCGCCGCTCGTCACCCCGCGGCCCCACGCGCTCGGCGTCGAGAGCGCCACCGTCGTCGGCCCGGCCGGTGAAGAGGTGCACTGCGACGAGTTCGGGCGCGTCAAGGTGCACTTCCACTGGGACCGCGAGAGCGGGCGCGACGAGAACAGCTCGTGCTGGGTCCACGTGAACCAGAACTGGGCCGGCACCACGTTCGGCTCGAGCTCGCTGCCTCGCATCGGGCAAGAGGTGCTGGTCGAGTTTCTGGGCGGTGACCCCGATCGGCCCATCATCACCGGCCGCGTCTACACCAACCTGCAGAAAAAGCCGTACGGCCTGCCGACCAACCTCGACACGACCGTCGTCGCGCGCAGCCAGACGCTCGCCGGGCAGGGCTTCAACGAAATCAGCATGAAGGACACCAACGGGGCCGAGCTGCTCTTCATGAAGGCGCAGAAGGACCACGTGAGCAACGTCGGCAACGACAAGCTCACGTCGATCGTGCAGAACTACATGAAATCGATCGGCGCCAACCAGACCACCAAGGTGGCCAAGAACCAGGCGCTATCGGTCGGCGGTAGTCAGTCGATCAGCATCGGCGGCAACCAGAGCACGCTCATCGGTGGCAGCCAGACCGTCGGCGTCGGCAAAGAGAAGCACGACGTGATCAAGGACAAGTACACGATCACCGTCGGCAAATCGAAGATCGAGATCACCCCGGAGATGATCTCGATCGTGTCGCCCGAGATCATCCTCCACGCGACCGAGAAGCAGAACGACATCAAGGGCAAGCCCATCTATCTGAACTGCACCTCCGCGGTGAAGCCCACGTCGACTTCGCCGAGCACCACCGCGCCCGCGGGCACCGGCACGGGTACGGGCACCGGGGGCCCCTGATGACGACCGGCAGCCCCGGCACCACTGCCACGCCCACTCCGCAGCAGCCGGCGCTCCTGCGTGGAGCCGCCCGCGAGAAGCTCGACCTGACCATGCATGGCCAGATGTTGACCGAGGGCCAGGGCTCGCCCGACGTCATCATCAACGACGAGGGCGCATGGCGCGAACGCATCTCGAAGCACACGTGCACCGCACATGGTGAAGAGATCGTCCTCGCCGGTGTGCAGCAGATCTACATCAACGACGTCCGGGCGGTTCGCATCCACGACTACTTGAAGGGCAGCGGCCCGCTCGACGCCATCGTCACCGGGTCGCCCGACGTCTTCATGGGCGACGAGGCGTTCGGCTTCAGCAATCGAGCCGAGTTCTGCAAGAAGTTCAACGAGCTCATGGCGGCGTGGCCGACCATGACCGAGGCCGAGCGCCGCGCCGCGATGCAGACGTTCGTGAACGACATGTCTGCTTCGCAGGGCATGCCCGCACCGACCGTCAACACCGGCAACGCCAGCGCAGCGTCGTTCAACCCCTGGGAGTGGCAGATGAACCTGCCCGAAAACCAGAACCAGCTCTATGCGGGCTCCTCGTCGCCCAATATCTATGCCGAGCCCAACCTCACCGCGCACGAGCAGTGCAAGTTCGGTGAGACGATCGTGCACGAGCTTCGCCATCAACAAATGGGCTGGAACGGTCTGCGAAAGATCGCGCAAGATCCGTCGATCGGGAGCTCGCTGCGGTATTGGCCCCACACCCAGGCCAACTTGCCGCCCTCGGTTTGGACGGCGGCCCAGAATTCGCCCATCCCCGCCGGTGACCCGGCCGACACCGCCGGCGCGAACGCGGTGTGGGACTATTACAACGGTGACTTCGACCTCAACGGCATGCACAACTACGTCCACTCTCCCGGTGGCTCGGACGCTGCGCGTCACGAGACGGCCGTGGGGTGCTGCTCTTCGGGGCCCTGAACCATGCGAGTCGCAGAGATAACGCAGTGGGTCGTGCTCTTGTCGACGGGCAAGCTCGATGACGGCCTCGCCCAGTTCGGCAAGAAGCTCTCCGAGATCCCGGGCCGACAGCTCGTCGCGGTCGAGCCCAAGGACCCGCGGTTCGCCGAGGTGAGGCTCGAGTACGACCCCCAAGACGGGTCGCGCCTCTTGTTCATCGATGCGCGGTTCGCGCAGCCCGAGCCGGTGAACCACGCCCAGGTCGAGAAGCGCTTCGGCAAGTACGTCGAGCTGCCACCGCCCGTCGACGACTTCAGCGGCCAGTCTCCCGGCACGAACTTCATCTTCGCCGAGGGCAAAGATCGCTTCTCGCTCTCCATCCACTTCAAGGGTGCGGTCGAAGAGTCGGTGGATGCGACGCGCGTGAGCTTGCGCCGTATCATCCCGTTCGACATGACCCCGCCGAAGAAACGAGACGACGAGGCGGCGACCCCGTGACCGGCAAGGGGCCGCCGGGGGGAGACGACGGGCGCTCCGCTTCTCGCAACAGCGAGCCGATCCTCACGGGCCTGCCGTTCCGGCCGGCGTCGGTGCCCGCACCTGCACCGTCCGCGCCGACCGGCCCCCTCGCGGTGCAGCCGGCGCCGGGGTCGCATCCGTCGTCGCCTCCCCCGACCTACGCGGGCCCGCAGGCGATCAAGCCGGCGCCCCAGCCCGTTCAGAGCATCGAAGCGGCCGCCGCCTCGGTCCGAACCCCCAAGCAAACTGCGCGGCTCGTCGCGACCGCGGCGCCCTCGGCGCCGCCGCCGGCGCCTCCGCCGCTCGTGCGCTCTGCGCCGCCCCACGTCGACAAGAGCGAGTGGCAGTCGCCCCTCGTCCCGCAAAAGCGCGCGCCCGAGGTGCCCGTCCACGACGTCGCGCCGCCCGCGTGGACGCAGGGCTCCGATTGGAACGCGCACGCGGCGTCCAATGCAGCGGCCAAAGAGTCTTGGATGCCGTCGGCGTCTCAATCCGCGCTGCCTCCTCCGGCGGCCGCGCCGATCATCCCGCCGCCCTCGAAGGCGCCGGCCTCCGGCGTCGGCGTCTCAGGCGCCGGCGGCGCGCTCACGGCCAGCGCAAGGCTCAGCGAATCGATCGGCGCGCCCCCCGGCTTCGTAGCGCCCGCCATGGAGCTCGTGTTCTACGACGACACGTTCTTCTCTCATCTGCGGCGCCACTTTCGCGTGCTGTGTGAAGAGATGGAGCCCGACCCCGACCGCAGCTTCAGCGAAGACGTCGCCGAGGTCCTGCACATCCTGGCTGCCTCCGCGCGGGCGACCGACCCCAAGGTCGTCGCGGCCCACGCCCAGCGTCGCGTCGGCGCCGGCGCGCTGCCCCCGATCGAAGTGTGGGACGGCGTCCTCTCTCTCGAGGTCGATCCGATCGAACGCCTCCGGCTCGAGGTCGAGGCCGCTCGCCGCGTCCTCGGTCCGTCTTCCGACGCCGCGAGCGGCCTCGCGCTCGAGCTGTCGCGGGCGATCGCGCTCGTGCAGGCCGACCTCGACTCCGCGAGCGGCCTCAGCGCGCGCCGCGCGGTGATCCGGCTGCGCGAGCTACGTGAGCACATCAAGGGTGATCCGAAACGAGACGAGGAGCAGGTGCTCGATCTCCTCGAGAAGCGTGCGTACCGCAGCGTCGAGCTCTTCGGCGGCACGCAGGTGCGCGCGACGCTCAAGGTCGGGTCGCAGGCGATGACGGTCTACATCGCGGCGAGCGCGGCCAATGCGCTACCGCTCCTCCCCTCGGTCAACGTCACCGCCATCACCGAGCGCCGCGCGCGTCAGGAGCAAGACGCGGCCAGTGATATCGCCCTCCACGTGCGCGCGCTCGCCCGGCACGTCGGCAAGTAGGGCTGTCTGTCAGAGCCACCCGTTCGCGACGTACCATTCGGCGGTCTTCTTTGCTCCCTCGGGGAACGGCGTGCGAGGCGCCCACCCCAGATCGCGGCGTGCAGCGGCGCCGTCGACCGCGAAGTGCTCCATCAAGAGCTCGGGGAGCTTGTCGCGGGTGAAGATCATCACCTTGCCGGTGGCGCGGCCGAACAGCTCGGAGCCGAACGCGGCCGTCTTCACCAGCGCGGTCGGCAACGCGGGGGTGCCGAGCAGCTTGATGCCGAACCCATCGGCGATCGCCTGCGCCATCTGTTCGAACGAATACGTCTGGCCGTCTTCGATGAAGTACGTCGAGCCTGAAGGGACGGGCGCGTCGATGGCGCGGACGCAAGCGTCGGCGGCGTCCTCGGCGTACACGAGCGACATCGTCTTCATCGCGCCGGCGAAGCGCATCGCGAGGCGCGACCACTTGACCATCTGGAAGAACGCGAAGATCTCGTTGTCACGCGGCCCGTAGATGGCGGGCGGGCGCACGATCGTGATGGGCAGGTCGCCCGCGAGCTTGCGGAGAGCCGCCTCACCCGCCAGCTTGCTGCGCGAGTACGACGTGACCGGCTTGGGCTCGTCGCCTTCGACGTGGCGCTTGCCCTCGGTGCCCAGGCCCATGACGCCGGCCGTCGAGACATGGACGAATCGCTTCAGGTTGGGGGCGTGGGCGAGGGCGGCCTGGGCCAGGTTGGTGGTGCCGTCGGCGTGGACGCGCTCGAAGTCCGCGTACGTCCGCGCCTTCACCACCCCCGCGCAGTGCACGATCGCATCGACGCCCGCTACCGCGGCGGGGAGCGAGCCGGCGTCGTCGACGGCGCCGAGGGCGAGCTCGACGTCGAGCTGGCTCAGGAACGTCGTGTTGCTCGAGCGTCGGACGAGGCACACCACGTGGTGCCCGGCCGCCCGCAGCTGCTCGGCGACGTGCGACCCCAAAAAGCCCGAGCCACCGGTGACGAGGACGCGCATGCGCCCGGTGTAGCACGGCCGGCCTGCGGCTATTCGGTCCCGCAGCGAAACAAGCCGACTTCACGCCAGGCCACCCATGACGGGCTCTTCGTCGTCGTCACCCGGACGAACCGAGCCTTCTCCGGGCGAGGCAAGATCAGCTCCACCTGCTCGCCGTTTCGCATTGGTGCCTCGACGCGATGACCGGTGGAGAACGCCCGGCCGTCATCCGAGAACGCGACCTCGTGCGACACCGAGCCGTCGGGGCTCATCTCGGGAACGAGCGCGATGACATCGATCCGCGTCGGCGTCCCCATGTCGAGGGTCACGCTCTGTGGCGCGAAGCCCTGCGCGTTCCAGATCGTGCAACTGCTCCCGTCGCCCGCGCGAGCAGCCTCGTTGCCGCCGCCGGTCGCGCTCGCCGCGAGCGAAAAGATCGCGTTGCACCCGCTTCGGGGCGGACGCTGAAGCCGGATGGTGCAGTCGGCGCCGGCCGCCGGCGGCGCCGTCGGCTCGGGCGTAGCGTCGGTCGCCATCACCAGGTTGTCGGATGGCACGATCAGCTCGCTGGTCGGGAGCGGCCGAAGCTCCGGCGCCTCCGGTGGCGGCGTCCCGGGACCGCACGCGACGATGAAGCTCAGGACGACGGCAACCGCGGTGGCGTGGCGGCCGCCGATACCGCCGCATCGGATCGCCTGGGCGAGGGCAGCCGCATCGCTGGAGAGCACGGTTCGCATCCTACGCCCAAGTGGGCGTTGCGTCCGCGGTCGTGACCGCGGCTGCGCGCGGTCGCCCCACGGGCGCGTCGTCCGGCGGAGGTTGGCGGTTGCGTCCGCGGAAGTGGCCGCGCGTTGGTCCACGGGCGCGTCGTCCGGCGGAGGTTGGCGGTTGCGTCCGCGGAAGTGGCCGCGCGTTGGTCCGCGGGCGCGTCGGCCGGCGAAGGTTGGCGGTTGCGTCCGCGGAAGTGGCCGCGCGGCGGGACTGGTGGACGTAAGTGGGGACAAGCGGTCTTGATGATGACAGTACCGTCCGCGGTTCCAACCGCGCTCGCGACCGCGGCACGCGAGCGCCGCTGTTTCAGCCGTCATTCGGCAGCATGCCTCGAGCGGCGGCACAACTGCGGACGCAGTCGTCGAGCTCGGTCGCAACTGCGGTCGCAACCCACCCCCTCAAGCTCTAAACCACTCGGTTGCGACCGCGGCAACCACTCGTGGCTGCCGCGGTCGGGGACGGCGCCTTCGGCCGGTGCATCCACCGGGACCGGCCGAGCCCGGCGATGCCGGGCCGCGCGGAGCGACGTCTCTGCAACCGGCGGTCTTGTTCTCCAGCACCAAGGGACCGAATCAAGGCGTTCGGTCCTTGGTGTAAGCTGCGCGGCCATGCGTTGTCTCGTCACCGGAGTCGCCGGGTTCGTCGGCTCGACCCTCGCCGAGCGCCTCGTCGCGCTCGGGCACGATGTCTTGGGCGTCGACTGCTTCACCGACTATTACCCGCGCTCGAACAAGGAGGCGAACCTGGTCGCGCTGCGGGCTGGCCCGCGCTTCGGGTTCGAAGAGCTCGATCTCGCGACCGCGGATCTCGCGCCGCTGGTTAAGGGCACCGACGCGATCTTTCACCAGGCCGCGCAGGCGGGGGTGCGCGCCAGCTGGGGCACGATGTTCGAGACGTACACGAGCTGCAACGTGCTCGCGACGCAGCGCCTGCTCGAGGCGACCAAGCAGGCGGGGACGGTCGAGCGGTTCGTCTACGCGAGCTCGTCGAGCGTCTACGGCGACACGACCGATCTGCCGATGCGCGAGACGAGCCGGCCGCGGCCGTTTTCTCCGTACGGCGTCACCAAGCTCGCGGCCGAGCATCTCTGCGAGCTCTACCGCGAGAACTTCGGCGTGCCGACGGTGTCGCTCCGCTACTTCACCGTGTACGGCCCGCGGCAGCGCCCCGACATGGGGTTTCACCGGTTCATCGCTCGCTTGCTTCGGGGTGAGCCGCTTCCCGTGTACGGCGACGGCGAGCAGACGCGCGACTTCACCTTCGTGGGCGACATCGTCGAGGCGAACCTCCAATCGCTCAACGAGGGTGCCAAGGGCGTCTACAACATCGGCGGCGGCTCGCGCGTCACCTTGAACGACGTCCTCGCCACCCTCGGCGAGCTGACGGGCCGACCGCTCGCGCTCGACCGCCAGGGCAAGCAGCCCGGCGACGTGCGGCACACCGCCGCCGACACGTCTCGCGCGCAAGCCGAGCTCTCGTATCAACCCAAAGTCAGCCTGCGCGAGGGCTTGGCTCGCCAGGTCGAGTGGATGAAGGCCAACCCCGAGGCGTGGGGTTGAACCTCAGCACTTGATCTTCTTGTTCTCGGGATCGAAGAGCGGCTTCACCGAAGCGATGGC
>CALKVR010000471.1 GCA_938004815.1 uncultured Polyangiaceae bacterium
GTCCGTCGCCCAGCTCTTGCGAACCGGCTCGAGCAGCGGGCTCGAGGGCCTGATCGCCGTGTGGCAGTTCATGCAGGTCTGCGTCGGCGGCACGGCGGCGAACGCCGCCTTTTCTACCGTCGAGTGGCAGTACCGGCAGTCCATGCCCATGTCGCCGGCGTGGAGCTTGTGGCTGAACGGTACGGGCTGCGCCGGCGCGAAGCCGACCGACAGGTGCTTGTCTGTCCCGTAGTACCAGAGGCCCCCTGCGACGGCGGTCCCGAACGGCCCGAGGCCGAAGAGGACGCCGATGGGGAGCGCTTTGTTCGCCCATTTCGGGAAGAAGAAACGGCTCATGCGCGCTTGTGGCTCCGATCCCAGTGCGGGGTCGGTATGGGGCGAATCGCCTGCTCGGAGCAAGATGGCAACTTGCCGCCGGGTGCGGCAACTTGCCGCGCCCGCGGCAGGCTGTCGCGGCTAGTGCCGCGTTCGCGAAGTTCGCATTGGTATGGAAACCGTCCCCTCGCTGACGCTCGCAAGTGAAGGGCCGGTTTCCATACCAACGCTCGGCCGCACTTCCGCTCACCGTCACCTCTGTTCTCGGTACATCGTCTTACGCGAAGAGACTTCGCGGACGATGTACTAGGCGGGCTCCCCCCTCGCATTGCGAGGGGGGTCGGGGGGGTGAAATAGCGGCCGCTCCCTGCCAGCCGGGAAGCGCAGCGCCAACGTCACGCCGCGCTCGGCGAGACCAGACAGTATCCCCGCCACTCGCTGGGGATCTCGCGACCGCCGAAGCTCATCGGCTCGATCGGAAGGCTCGTGGGCCGGGCCGGCGCCCGCAGCAGGCGCATGCCCGCTTGCTCGGGGGTGCGGTTGCGCTTCTTCAGGTTGCACGGGCGGCACGCGGTCACGATGTTCTCCCAGCCGGTGCGGCCGCCGTGCGTCCGCGGCAGCACGTGATCGAACGAGAGCTCGGCCCGCGACTTTTTCATCCCGCAGTACTGGCATGAGTAGCCGTCGCGGCTGAACACGTTCGCGCGCGAGAACTTCACCCCCCGGCGGAAGCCGGCCACGTGCCGGCGTAAGCGAACCACCGCGGGGACGGCGACGACGATCGACGGCGAGGCGACGAACGCGTCGTACTCTTCCAGAACGTCGACCTTGCCGAGGTACCAGAGCGTGATCGCTTCTTCCCACGGCACCACCCGTTGGGGAAGCATCCAGCTGCTCAAGACCAAGGTGTGGTCCACCATCGATCGCTCGCAGTCTAGCAGGCTGCCGTGAAAGTCACGTTCTCCCTTTTTGTCGCGGCGTTGCCGCTCGTTCACCCCCAACCCCCCTCGCAAAGCGAGGGGGGCAACGCCGTCGACTCTGATAGGCTGCGGCGATGCGTCGCGGGGTCTCTGCTGCAGGGCTAGGGAGCCTCTGCCTCGTGGCGATCGCGTGCGCGCTCGATACGACGTCGAGCGACGTCGGTGTCGAGATAGTCTCGTCGGCACCCGCGGTCGGTGCGGTCGAAGCGCCGCTTCGCGTCGTTGGGCGCAGCGCTTCGCTGCGCCTGCCCGCGGACGCGCGTCTGCCCTTCGAGCTCTTCAACACGCGCCTCGGCGGCTCGGCCAAGATCCGAATCGACGGTGCCCGAGGGGCCGGCCAGCCGAGGGGCGACGCCGTCGTCTACCCCTCCGCGCTCGGCCCGGGTGCCGACCTCGAGCTGCGCGGGCGCCCCGGCGGCGTCGAGGACCGGATCGCCCTCGCCGAGCGGCCGCGCAGCGGCCGCGTCGCGTACGAGATCGAGCCCGGGCCGGAGATCGCCGGGCTGCGCGTCGCCGGGGGGGTGGTCGAGCTCTTGCTCGCGTCCGGCGCGCCGGCGCTGCGTGTCGGGGGCGCCGCCATCGACGACGCCCACGGTCGCCGACACCCGATCGCGCTCGACGTCGCGGACTGCCCGGTCGACCGCGCCAGCGCGCCGCCCTGGGGCCGCACGCCGGTTCCGCTCGGGCGTTCGGCGTGCACCATCGTCGCCGAGCTCCCTCACGCCGTCGCCTACCCCGCCATCTACGATCCCCTCTGGACCGCGACCGACGACATGGTCGTCGCGCGCTCGGGCTTCGGCGCCGTCGTCCTCGCCGACGGGCGAGTGCTCGCGGCGGGAGGCTTCGACGACGGCAGCCTCGACGAGGTGGAGATGTACGACCCCGCCACCGAGACGTGGAGCCTGCTCGGAGCGACGGCGTGGCTGCCGGATCAGATCCAAGATTTTCCGCTCGTCCTATTGAATGACGGTCGCGTCATGCTTCCTGGTGGAGCGTGGGCGCTGAACGGGACGACCGTCGCCACGACCACGCTCCTCTTCTCGACCGCGAGCCTGACGTGGACACCCGGCCCCGACATGGCGTTCGCGCGCTATCGCCACACCGCCACCCGGCTCGCCGACGGCCGCGTGCTCGTAGCGGGCGGCAACGACGACGGGTTCAGCACCCAGAGCTCGGCCGAGGTGTTCGATCCGACGACCGACACGTGGTCGACGACGGGGGCGATGACCGTGGAGCGTGAGGGGCATACCGCCGTCGCGATCGGCGGCCGGGCGCTCGTGGTCGGCGGCTGGAGCGACCAGGAGGCGAACCCCGTCAACACGAGCGAGATCTTCGACCCGGCGGCGAACGCGGGGGCGGGCGACTTCGTCTCGCTGCAGACCTTCACCCAGCACCGCGCCTACCACGCGATCGAGCGGCTCGGCACCGACCAGGTCGTGATCTCGGGCGGCATGGAGGGCTACGCGTTCGGCAGCACGATCCTCGCCACCTCGGTCGAGGTGTTCGACGTCCAGGCCGAGGATTGGTCGACGATCGGCAGCGCGCCTGTCGGCACCGCCACCGGCGCGGCGCGCCTGCCTGACGGCTCCGTCCTCTTCGTGGGCGGCTGCTCCGACGCCGACACGGTCTGGTGCGACGTGCCCATGCAGCAGGCCACGCGCGTCGACCCCGTCACCCACTTGCTCAGCCCCGCCGGCACCCTCACCGTCCCCCGCGGCAAGCACGTGACGCTGTCGCTTCAAGACGGCCGGGTCATCGTCGCCGGCGGCGAGCTCTTTGGTACCGCCCAAGACGACACGCGCGTCTACGACATGCAGCCGAACGGCGAGACGTGCGCCGAGACGTTCGAGTGCCTCTCCGGCATCTGCGTCGAGGGCGTCTGCTGCGACGCAGCGTGCGACGGCGTCTGCGTGTCGTGCCTCGCCGCGCTCACCGGCGCCGACGAGGGCACGTGCTCGCCCGTCGCGGCCGGGACCGACCCCGAGAGCGAGTGCGCCGACCAGGGCGCGGCCGTCTGCGGCACCAACGGCCTCTGCGAGGCGGGCGCGTGCGACACCTACGAGCCGGGTGAGTGTGAGGCGGTGGGCTGCACCGGCGGCGCCGAGTGCGCGAGCGGCTTCTGCGTCGACGGCGTGTGCTGCGACGAGGCGTGCGACGGGCTCTGCGAAGCGTGCACGGGCGCGCTCAAGGGCCAGGGCGGCGACGGGGTGTGCGGCCCCATCGCGAGCGGCCTCGACCCCGAGCTCGAGTGCAGCGCCGCGAACGCCACGTGCGAAGAGCGCGCGGTGTGCGACGGCGCGTCGACGTGCACGCCCCTCGTCGCGCTGTGCGCGCCGTACGCCTGCACCATGGCGGGCTGCCTCTCGGTCTGCGACAACGACGCCGGCTGCCAGAGCGGGTTCGTCTGCGTGACGGGTGCGTGCGTCGACGAAGAGAGCCTCTGCACCAACGAGACGCAGGCCCTCGCGCGTGACGGCACCGTGACCGACTGCGCGCCGTACCGCTGCGACGACGACGGCACCTGCCGCGGCGGGTGCGTATCGGTCGACGACTGCGCGACCGGGTTCGTGTGCCGCGCCGAGGACGCGACGTGCATCCCGCGCCCGCCCGCCGAGGGCGGCGAAGAGGGCTGCGCGTGCCGGCAAGCGCCGGGCGCCCCATCGAGCTCCCCGGCCGCGTGGCTCGCGGTCGCCGCGCTCGCCGCGACGCGCCGGCGGAGGCGCCGATGATCGGGACGGTCCTCGATGGGCGCTACCGCCTCGAGCGCGTGATCGGCAGCGGCGGCATGGGCGCCGTGTACGAGGCGACCCACACCGGGACGGGCGGCCGCGTCGCGGTGAAGCTGATCCAGGAGATGGCCCTGGGCGACACCGACGTATGGAGCCGATTCCAGCGCGAGGCCCGCGCCTCGAGCACCATCGACACCCGCCACATCGTCGAGGTGATCGACAGCGGCCGTGACGCCGAGACCGGCCTGCCGTTCATGGCGATGGAGCTGCTCGAGGGTGAAGATCTGGGCTCGCTCATCGCGCGCACGGGCAGGCTCGATCCGAGCCTGTCGGTGCGACTCGTCGCTCAGGCCTGCATCGGCATCGCCAAAGCTCACCGGGCGTACGTCGTGCACCGCGACATAAAGCCAGCCAACCTGTTCTTGACCGAAGAGGACGAGGGCGACGAGGTGATCGTCAAGCTCCTCGACTTCGGCATCGCCAAGGTGCGGCCGGCGACGCCGATCGAGTCGGACGGCCTGAACCTCACCCAGACGGGCAAGCTCTTGGGCACGCCGCTCTACATGTCGCCGGAGCAGGCGCAGGGGCTGAAGGACATCGACGCGCGCACCGACATCTGGTCGATCGGCGCCGTGCTCTACGAGGCGCTGACGGGCCGATCGCCGTTCCAGGACGCCGACAACCTGGGCAAGCTGATCCTCGCGATCTGCTCCAAGCGTCCTCCGCGTCCGAAAGACCTGGCCGACATTCCCCCCGAGCTCGACGAGCTCGTGATGCGGTGCCTCGCGATCGAGCGCGAGGAGCGCTTCGCGAGCGCCGACGATCTCCTGGCCGCGCTGCTCGACATGGTCCCCGAGGGCACCCGCGTCGGTCGCGGTGAGGTCTGGGCCGCGAACCTGGTTCAGACGCTGCGCACCTCGCGCCCGGGCGGCCTCCGCCCGTCGCGGCCGAGCGGCCTCGAGCCCTCGCGACCCAGCGGCTCGAGAGCGTCGAGGCCGAGCGATCTCAAGGTCGTGCCCGCCGGTAGCGACCTGGACATCGACACCACGCGCGCCGTCGAAGAGGCGGGCGTGGCATCGACGCTCTACGCGACGTCGCAGACGTCGGCCCCCGCAGGTCGCAAGAAGACGCCTTGGGCGGTCTTTGCCGCCGCGGGAGGCGTCGGCGTCGCGGCGGCGGCGGCGGCCGCGATCTGGGCCGGCGGCGAGGGCGAGCGGCCCGTCGCCACGCCGTCGCAGACGGTGGCCAGCGCCGTGGTGACCTCGGCCCCTGCGCGAGACCGTGTCACCGTCGCGATCGACGTCGTACCGCCTGACGCTACCGTCATTGTCGGAGGCGCCGAGCAGCCGCTGCGATCCGGCGTGCTCGAGCTCGAGGGCGAGATCGGGCAAGAGATCGTGGTGACGGTCAAGAAGGGCGAGCGCTCGCGCAAAGAGATCGTGACCGTCACCGAGAGCGGCCCGCGGCCGCGAGAGGTGCTCCTCGAGCCGCCCCAGCCCGCTGTCGGCGCGACCGAGAGAGCGCGCGCCGAGGCGGCGCCGGCGACGCCGACCTCCACCGCGCAGAGGCCCACCGGCGGCGCCCCGGGGGTCGCCGGCGGAAAAAAGACGCCGCCCACGGCCATCCCCGTGCACGCTCCGGAGTTCGAGTGACGAGACCGTCTCGGCTGCTCGTGATCGTCTGGTTGTGGCTGGTGACGCTCTCGGCGCCGCTCGGCGCCTGGGCCCAAGGCTCGCCCCCCGACGCGCCCGACGCCGAGAGCGCGAAGCGCGCGCAGGCCAAGGAGCGCTTCGACGCCGGGAACAAGCACCTGCAGGAGCGGCGCTTCGAGCTCGCGCTCGGCGAGTTCGATCGTTCGCTCGAGCTCTTTCCCACGCGCGCCGCTACCGAGAACGCCGCGGTCTGCTTGCGCGAGCTCGGCCGCGCCGACGAGGCGCTCACCATGTTCGAGCGGGTCCTCGCCTTTCCCGACCTGCCCGACGAGGTTCGCGCCCGCGTCGAGCCACAGGTCAAGGAGCTCGCACCGGCAGTGGGCACCATCCTCGTGCAGGGCGGCGAGCCGGGCGCGGTGGTTTCGATCGACGGTCTGCCGCGAGGGACCTTGCCGATGCAGAGGCCCGTGCGCGCGCGCGTCGGTCTCCGCACCGTGCGTGTCCACCTCGAGGGCTACGTCCCGTTCGTGCAGACGGTCGACCTCAAGTCCGAGGGCACCCTCGCGGTGACGGCGAAGCTCGAGGTGCTGGCGCGGGCAGGCCGACTCAAGGTCAGAGAAAAGTCGGGCATCGAAGCGTCCGTCGTCATCGACAACGTCGTGGTCGGCACGACGCCGTGGGAGGGCGCGCTCTCGCCCGGCGACCACGCAGTATGGCTCCGCGGCAAGAGCGGGGAAGGCACCGCGCCCGTCAAAGCGAACGTCCTCGTGGGCCAGCGCGCCGAGACCGTCCTCGAGCTGACGACGCTCCACGCGGATCTGCACGTCGTGGCCACCCCGCCCAGCGCCACGATTTCGATCGAGGGTGTCCCGCTCGGGACGGCGAGCTGGCAAGGGCGGCTCCCGCTCGGGCGGTTCACGCTCGTCGTGAGCGCGCCCGGCTACGTCACGCAGAAGCAGGTCCTCTCGTTCAAGCAGGACGCGCAGAAGACGCTCCGTATCGACCTCGAGCCGGTGCCCCCTCCCCGCGTCGAAGAGAAGCCCGCCGCGCCGCGCGTCGAGCTCGGCGCGAGCGGCGCGTTCGCGGTCGCGCCGCTCTTCTACGGCGCACCCTGCGACGATCCGTGCTCGCCCGGCGTCGGCCTCGGCATGCACATCGAGGCGATGGGCGGCTACCGCTTCTCTTCCGGGTTCGGGCTCGGTGGCGCCGCCGGCTACGTGCGCATCGAGCAGACGGTCGAGAAGCGGCCCTACGGCCTCTCGCCCCCGGGCCGTCCGATCCAGGACGCGCGCGCCGACGACGCCGTGCTGCTATCGGGCGCCACCCTCATGGCGCAGGCGTCGATGCGCGTGGGCGCGCGGTTCTTCGCCTCGTTCGAGGCCGAGGCGGGCGGGTTCTTCGGCGCCGTGCGCGACGAGCGCACCTTCGCGTCACGCGGGTCCGCGGGCGACGACTACAGCGCGGGGCCGTACTTCGCCTCGGGTACGGCCGCCGGCTTCGCGGCGCTCGCCCGGGTGCGCGGCGGCCTCGTGGTCGTCGAGGGCCTCGAAGCTTGGGTCGGCGCCGCGCCGCTGATCCTCGTCCCCGTGGAGCGGCCCATGTTCGCCTACGGCGACCCGGTGCCGGCCGGGTCAGACGGCGCCGCGCGGCTGCGCGAAGAGCCGATCCTCGACGACGTCATCGTCGCCGTCACACCGTCGATCGGCGTTGGAGCCGTCTTCGAGTAGCGGCCGCTACTTGCCGCCGAGGGCGATCACCCGCGGCGCGCCGGGTGCGTAGCAGATGAGCCGCGGCTTCTCCTTGGGCATGGTTTCGGACAGGTGAGCGATCAGGGCGTCGCCTACGGCCCGGCTCGGAACGACGACGCCGACGCGGCGCTTGCCCTCGCGAAACTCGACGAGCTGGATCTCGGACACCTTCGCGAAGGTCGCGAGACCTTTCTGCGTCGCTGGAAACGTGAACGTGGGGCCGGTGTCGGCGTTCACGTCGTAGAGCGAGACGAAGGGCGTCTTGCACGCGGCGGTCATGGAGACCGAGGCGGTCGGCACGAGCTTGCCGATCGCGCCCCAGCTGCCGACCCAGAACGTGCCGTCGACCTCGACGAACGTCTGGATGTCGATCGGCCAGTTGAAGTGACCCACCGGCCGCCACAGCGACTCCAAGAGCTCGAAGATGCCCGCATCCGAAACCGCATAGAGTCTCCCTGCGGCGCTCAGATGGGCGCTCCGAAACCCAGCGAGCTCGGGCAGCCGCGTGACCTTGTCTCCATGAACCTCGACGATGGGACTGTCACGCCGCGGCACGACGTACACGCCGTCGTCTCCGACGGGAATGATGGAGCGGAAGCTCGGCAAGCCCTCGTAGACCGAGTCGAGCATGACGAGCTTCGGCTTCGACTCCCCGGGCGGCCACACCTCGAGGGCGGGCTTGTCTCCCTTGCAGTAGCTCCCTACCGCGAAGAGCGTGCCGTCCTTGGCTCCGCCGAAGGCGTCCTTGCGCACGGCGGCGCGCTGCCAGCCGTACGTCTCACAGCCATGCGACCCGGCGGGGATCGAGTAGCGCTCGACCGGCGCGCCGCGCACCGCGACGATGGATCCGGCCTCCGACATCCCGTGCATTTCGATGACAGTACTGTCTTGTAAGTAGGCCACCCCCGAGACCCCTCCCCCCCCTCCCCCCGGCGAGACCGTGAACTCGAGGCC
>CALKVR010000472.1 GCA_938004815.1 uncultured Polyangiaceae bacterium
ACGGCTCGCCTCGGACATCGCGCCGAACGCGCAACCCATGTCGGGCTCGCACCCCGGCGGGATCATCCAGCGGTAGCGGCCCTCTTCGAGCGGCGTGTACCGCGTCTTCTTGGCGAAGGCGTGGTGGGCCGAGAGCACCTCGTCTTGCGCCTCGCGGCTCATCGCGTACTCGAGGCTGTACTCGGTGGGCTCGAGGGCGTCGGTGCTGAAGACGTGCGCGGCGACGGGGCGCTTCGTTCCTTTGGGGAACGAAGCCGTGCCCAGCGCGGTCGCGTCGCCGCCGTCGTCGTCGTCGCTCGAGCGCTTCTTCTTCTTTTTCTTTTTGGGCTTTTTGTCGGCGCGCTCGTCGAGCCACTCGATGACGTCGAAGGCGAAGCAGCCCGAGCCGAAGCTGACGAGCGCGCCGAGCCCCGCGAGGCGGAGCGCGATGGCGAGGACGCGCGCGCGCTCCACCTTCAGCCCCCCGAGGGCAGGACGAGCTCGTCGCGACCGAGGGTCGGGAGCGGGAGCAACCCCGTGAGGGCCATCTCGAGGCCCGGCGCGGTGGTGAGGGCGAGGACGATCACGACGCCGCCGAGGACGAGCGCAGGCGCGACGTTGCCCTTCTTGATCTCCTCGATCTCGTCCACGTCGCGGGTCAGCCGCGCGAACACGATCTTGCCCGCGAGCAGGACAACGAGCCCGACGAGGTACGCGGTGAACACGTGGGCGAGCCCGTAGATGACGAAGGCCGCGACCATCTGCGGCTCGAACGCGCGATCCCGATAGGCGAGGTCCATCGCGCTGAACGTCGCGACGATCGCGTGCTGCGCGAGGATGCCGAGCGCCACGATCGCGCTCGCGACGAGCGCGCCGGCGGCCGCGTTGCCCTTGGCCAGCTCTTGGTCCAAGTTCTTGATGCCGATGGCGCGGCCGAAGATGCGGGTCGCGAGGAAGATCCCCAGCACCGCGACGATCAAACCAAACGTCACCTTCGCGATGCCGACGAAGAAATAGGTCGTGTTCACGCCGCCACCCAGGCTAGCAGTAGGAGAGCTTGCGGGTGCAGTCGACGAGGCGAGGCTTCCTCCTGGGATTGTGGGCCGCCACCACCGCGGGCTGCGCGTCGGCCCCCGCCACCCCGGGGCCGCCTTCGGGGAGCGGGCGGCGGCCCGGCCCCCACGGAGACGTCGATCGAAGACAACTCCCGCTGCCCGCCGCCCCCGCTGGTCGGCAGACGGCATCCGATCTGGTCGATCGAGCCATGGGCCTCCGCGCGGTGGAGCGCGAGGCGCTGGTCGCCGAGGCGGTCCTCGCCGGCAACGTCCCCGACTTCGAGCGGGCGATGGTGCCGGTTCCCGTCAGCGACGGCGGGCGCACGGGCCGCGTCTGGGTGGTGCCGGACTACCTGGCGATCGGCACCGACGACGACTGGGTTCGCGTTCCGATGACGGTCCGGTCAGCCAAGAAGATCGCGCGCGCCGCGCGCTGCGTCCTCCCCACCAGAAAGATCGTCGACGCCGTCCACGCCGCCCCCGCCGTCCGCGTCTCGTCGCCCTACATGCCGCCCGGGCGCGACATGGGCTCCATCGAGTACTTTGCCGCGCACCACGCGGCGATCGAGGAGCGACGCGGGGCGAGCGGCGCCAAGCTCGGCGAGCTCGTGTCGGGCCCGAAGAAAGACCTCGTGCTCTCCAAGCGGTCGCTCAGCGAAGCGGGGCGAACGGCGATCTACGGCTGGTTCACCGACGACGGCGCGCCGATCCAGACGCTGAGCCTGGTGCACGACGATCGGTACGTCGACTACGCCCACGGCGTGCGCTTGGTGCTCCGCGAGATGGAGGCGGACGGACGGCCCGTCGACTTGCTCGATGCCCTCGCCGACCGAGAGATCGCTGGCCTCGTCAGCGACGAGGGGTCATTCGACCTCAGGACAGGGTGGGAGCGGGGGTGGTGAAGTACGCGTCGAACAGCGCGACCGCATCTCGCCGATCGGGCAGGCCGAGCGTGTCGCAGCCGGTCGCGGCCTCGAGCGAGGCGCGGAGCTCCGCGCGCGCTTCGGCGCGCGCGGTCTCTACCCGTGCGCGGCCCGGCCCGTCCAAACGCTCGCCGAGCCATCGATCGACGTCGTCGGCCAGGGTGGCGTGGGCGCGCTCGTCTCTGGCGATGCCGCCGAACACGCCACGCAGCGCCGGGGTCGCTCGCTCGGCCTGATAGCTCGCGACGAGCGCCCCGTAGGCCTCGCGCACGCAGCCCTCGACCGCGTTCTCGATCGCGATCGGCAGGAGCG
>CALKVR010000473.1 GCA_938004815.1 uncultured Polyangiaceae bacterium
CCCGCGTGCGCGTCGAGCCGCCGTACGTGATCGACCGCGAGGGCGCGCGGCACTCGGCGGCGCTCGCGATCGAGGGCTGCCCCGTCGACACCGATCCGCGCGTGCCGTGGCGCCGCGAGCCGGTCGGGCTCGGCGGCGACCGCGCCGGCGCCGTCGTCGTCGCTGCGACGTGCACCCTGGTCGTGACGTGGCCCGAGACCGTCGATGCGCCGCTCCTCGTCGACCCCGAGTGGCGCTTCGCCGCCAACATGAGCCACGAGCGCACGCATCACACCGCGACGCTCCTCGCGACCAACGACATCCTGGTGGCGGGTGGCTTCGACGTCGGCGAGCTGGCGATCGCCGAGACCGAGATCTTCTGTCCCGACGACGTTTGCGCGCCGACCGGGGCCTTCACCGCGGGCCCGCTGCTCGACGCCGCGCGGGGCGGGCACACCGCGACCCTGCTCGCGAACGGTCAGGTGCTCATCACGGGGGGCGCGGCCGCCTACGCCACCAGCGGCGGGCTCTCGAGCGCAGAGCTCTATGACCCGAGCCAGCCGGCTCCTGACGACATCGTCACGCTGCCCGCGATGTCGGCGGCCCGCATCGGCCACACCGCGACGCTGCTCCCGTCGGGCACCGCCGTGCTCGTCGCGGGCGGCGACGGGGCGAGCCCGTCGACGGCGCAGGTCTACGACGGCCTCTCGCAGACGTTCGGAGCGGCGGTGTCCATGAGCACGAGTCGCCGCTTTCACGTCGCCGAGCTCGCCGGCAACGCTCGCGTCCTCGTGGCGGGCGGTGCGACCGGCGCGCCCGTCGCGTCGAGCACCGCCGAGCTGTTCGATCCGGTCGGTGGCACGTTCACGCCTCTGCCCAGCAACATGACGGCCAACCGGGCGTTCGCTACCGCGACGCGGATCGAAGATGGTCAGGGCAGCGTGCTCGTCGTGGGCGGCACGAACCTTCAGGGGTTCTACTCGCCCACCGCCGATCTGTTCGTCCCGAGCGGAAACGCGGGGAGCTTCGTCGCGCAGCCCATCGTCATGCAGGTGGGTCGAGCGACCCACTCCGCGACGGCGCTCGTGGGCACCTCGACCGTGCTCGTCTCGGGTGGCTACAACGCGGCGGGTGTCCTCGACGCGACCGAGATCTTCGAGGTCGGCGACACCGCGCTCCAGCTCTACAGCGTCATGGGCGCGCCCCACAATTTTCACGCGGCAGTTCGGCAAGCTTCGGGGCGGCCGGTCGTCATCGGCGGTGGCAAAGAGGGGACCGCCACCACGCCCGGCTCGGGCAACGTGCTCGTCGCGTCGGCGATTCGCGCCGAGATCCTCTTCCGCTCGAACGGCGAGCCGTGCGACGACGCCGAAGAGTGCTCCTCGAAGCACTGCTACGACCTCGACGGCGGCCCGGGCATTTGCTGCGACGAGACGTGCTCGGACCCGTGCCGCTCGTGCCGCGCCGCCGACACCGCCGACCCGCTCGACACCGACGGCTTCTGCAGCGTCGTCGAGGATAACCACCCCGTCTCCACCCAGTGCGCGAACGACGTCGAGTTCTCGCTCGTCTGCGTCGGGGGAAACATCTCGATTCAGGGCGGCCAGGTGCAGCCCTGCAATGGCTACTCGTGCGACGCCGCCGGCGACGCGTGCCTGACCCAGTGCGCAAATGACAGCGACTGCGACGACGAGCACTTCTGCGGCAGCACGACCTGCTTCGAGAAGAAGCTCCAGGGCGAGGTCTGCGCGCAAGCGAACGAATGCCAGAGCGACAGGTGCGTCGATGGGTTCTGCTGCAACTCGGACTGCCTGGGGCAGTGTGAGGCCTGCGACGTAGAGAACAGCGAGGGCGTTTGCGTGCAGGTCCCGAGCGGCGCCCCCCACGGCTCGCGCGTTGCCTGCGACGGCGCCGGCACCGCCTGCGAGGGCTCGTGCGGAACGAACCCCGCCAAGTGCGACTACGCCCAGGTCGCCTGTGGTGACTCGACCTGCCAGGCGGGGGTGCAGACGGCCGGCATCTGCAGCACCGTCACCGACGGCGAGTGCACGCTCACCGACACGCCGTGCGGAGCGTTCGCCTGTGACCCCACGGGTGAGGTCTGCTTCTCGTCGTGCATCGACACCGAGCAGTGCGCAGACGGCGCGATCTGCCGGTCGGACGGCACGTGCGCAGCCGTCTCGTCGACCGAGTGCGACGACTCGATCCTGGTCGAGCCGAACGGCAACAGCATCGACTGCGCGCCGTTTCGATGCGACGGCGCGGCCTGTCTCACGCGCTGCGTCTCGGTCGACGACTGCGTCGAGGGCAAGGTGTGCGACGGCGCGGGGGCGTGCGTCGACCCGCCGCCCGATCCTGCTCCGCCCGAGGACTGCGCGTACCGCCCGATCGATCCGTCCCGCTCCGGGGGCCGCGGCGCCTGGGCGCTCCTCGGGCTCGGCCTCTTGGCGCTGCGCGCGCGTCACCGCCGAGGTGGGCGATGAGCCCGCGCCGCGTCGCCGCAGCGCTGCTCTGCGTTTGGGTGTCGGCCATCGGCTCGGCCTTTGCGCAGCCCGACGCCGCGCCCAAGCCGGCGCCGGCCGAGACGGAGACCACGAAGGACAAGGACGGCGAGGAGGGCTCGCAACCGGCGCAGCCCGACCCCGCCAACCGGGCTGCGGCCGAAGAGCACTTCAAGCGCGGCCTCAAGCTGCTGGGCGAAGAGGCCTGGGCCGCGTCGCTCGCCGAGTTTCTACGCTCGCGCGAGCTCTACCCCACCCGAACCGCCACCAACAACGCTGCCGTCTGTCTGCGAAAGCTCAAGCGGTTCGATGAGTCGCTCGACATGTACGTCACGCTCCTGCGTGAGTTCCCGACGATGCCCGAGGACAAGAAGGCGGCCGCGCAAAAGGAGATCTCGGAGCTGCAGCAGCTCGTCGGGACGATCGAGATCGCCGGCGCGGAGCCGGGCGCTTCGATCGTCGTCGACGGCAAGCCGCGCCAGGACTACCCGCTCCTCGACCCGCTCCGCGTGAGCGCCGGCACGCACACCATTCGGCTCTTCAAGCAGGGTTTCCAGCCGTTCGAGCAGTCGGTCGACGTCGCGGGCGGTCAGACGGTGCGCATCGCGGCCAAGATGCCCGCTCTCGTCGCGTCGGGCCGGCTCCGCGTCGCCGAGAAGAGCGGCAAGCGCCTCGAGGTCGTCGTCGACGGCGCCGTCGTCGGGATCACGCCGTGGGAGGGGACGATCTCGGTCGGCGATCACGTCGTGTTCCTGCGGGGCGACGGCGACATCGGCACACAGCCGTCAGCGGCACCGGTCAAGAACGGTGACGTCACGTCGCTCACCCTCGCGGCCGAGGCGCTCGAGGCGTCCGTCCTCGTCGACGTGCAGCCCGTCTCCGCGAGCGTGCGGATCGACGGCGTCCACGTGGGTCGAGGTATCTGGGACGGCAGGCTACGCAAGGGGTCGCACACGATCGAGGCCGTCTACGACGGCTACTACCCCCAGAAGCGTGACGTGTCGCTCGAGCGCGGCGAGCACGAGCAGGTGAAGCTCTCGCTCGAGCGCGACGCCGACGCCGAGCGATGGCGCACGCCCTCGAAGATCATGTTCGACGTGAACGGCGGCGTCGCGCTGAGCCCCTCGTTCGGCGGCGACGTGGCGTCGTCGTGCGGCGATGGGTGCGACGCCGGGGTCGGGCTCGGCGGGCTCGTCATGGTTCACGGCGCCTACGAGTTCGGCTCCGGCTTCAGCATCGGGCTCGGCGGCGGCTTCTTGCAGGCCTCGCAGACGGTCGAGAACCGAACGGCGACCCTCGAGCCGGTCGGTCTCGATCAAGGTCTCGCCGGCACCGCGAACGACGACATTCGTTTTCGCGGCTACCTGGTGGGCATCAACGCCGGCATGCGCTTCTTCGACGATTTCCCGGTTCGGCTCCGCCTCGGCGCGGGCGCGCTCGTCGCGCAGGCGCGCGCGGTGCGGTCGGGGTCCTTCCAAACGCGCGCCGGCTCGACGTACCGCGCCCCCGACCTTGCCAGCGAACAGACGGGCGCGTTCGTGTACATCGACCCCGAGGCAAGCGTGGGGGTGAAGATCGGCGACCTCTTCGAGCTCGGCGCCGGCCTCCAGGCCCTCATCCTGATCGCGGCCGCGCCGCCCACGTGGGCGGGTGACGACAGCCCATCGGTCGTCGCCGATGGCGACGGGCTCGCCAGCTACCCGGCCGACGAGACGACGCTCGGCCACATGCTCGTCCTCGTCCCCGGCGTGTCGGCGCGCGTGTCGTTCTGACCGACGATCACTCGAACTTCACTTCGATGCCGCCGGGGGGCTTGGTGCCGGGGCTGGACGTGGGGCCGGGAGCGGCGGTGGGCTTGGGGGGTGCGCTGCCGCCGCCGACCTTTCTCTCGATCTCGACCATCGGCGGTTGGGCCCCGTCGACGGCGATGTAGACGCTCTCGTCGACGGTGCGACCGTAGGCGGTCACCTGGACGCGGTGTTTGCTGCCGAGGGTGCCGGTGACCTCGACGTAGCCCTTTCTCACGGTCGCGGGCTTGCCGTTTACCAGGACGGTAGCGTCATCGGGAATGATGACGACCTTGGCTGTTCGCTCCTCTTTGTCGTCGGCCCCGGCGTTGGCGGGGCTCACCGAGGGCGCGCTCATGGCGGGCGGGGGCGCAGGCGTTGTCTCGACGGGCGGCGGCGCCGCGTTCGCTGCGTTCGCCGCGTTCGCCTCGGCGAGCTTGTCGCGATCGCCGACGACCTTGAAGGCGATGCCGCCGGCGAGGAGGATGCCGATGGCGGCGCCGGCCACGAGGAGCGGCGCGCTCGAGCGTGGGGGCGTGGCGGGGCGCCGCTCGGTGGGCGCAGCGACGCCGTCGGTCGTGCCCACGGCCTGCTCGGGGGCAGCCGGCGGCGGCACCGAGTAGGGAGGGGGTGGCAGGCTCTGCGCCTCGATCGGCGTCAGGTTGGTGGGCGGCATCGTGAGGCGGCGCGCGACGGCGTTCTTGTCGCCCTCGGACAGCCCCACGAGCATCGACTCTTCGACCGTCGACGACGGCATGAGCGCGCGCACCGCGTCGAGCATCTCGGCCGCGGTCTGGTAGCGGTCGGCCACGTTGGCGCGGATCGCCTTGTGGATGATGTTGGCGATCTCGGGGGGGACCCAGGGGGCAAAGTCTTGCACCGGGCGCGGCGCCTCGGAGCAGATGGCGATGATGAGCTCGCCTAGCGCCTCGATGTGGTGGAACGGCGTGCGGCCGCAGACCATCTCGTAGAGCACCACGCCGAGCGACCAGATGTCGGCGCGGTGGTCGATGCTCTTCGAGCCGCGGGCCTGCTCGGGCGACATATAGAGCGGCGAGCCGAGCATGGTGCCGGTACGCGTCAGGCCCGCGTCGCCTGCCTCGCTCGCCGTCTCCATCTTGACCTTGGCGATGCCGAAGTCGAGCACCTTGACGATGACAGAGCCGCCATCGCCCTTTGCCAGGTAGATGTTGGCGGGCTTGATGTCGCGGTGAACGACGTGGGCATCGTGCGCCTTCTGGAGACCCATGCAGACCTGCGCCACGACGCGGAGCGCGAGATCGCCCGAGATGGGGCCGACGCGTCGCAAGAGCTGCTGCACGTCCTCACCGCTCATGTACTCCATGACCATGAACGGCAGGCCCGAGGTCGGGTCGGTGCCGGTGTCGAGCACCTGGCAGATGTGCTGCGTGTCGACCGCGCCCGCGGCCTTGGCCTCACGTTGGAACCGGCCCACGAGCTGGGCGTCCTTGGTGAAGTCGCCGGTCGAGATCACCTTGATCGCGACGCGCCTACCGGTGCCTGCGTGCTGGGCCTCGTAGACGGCGCCCATCCCGCCGGCGCCGATGACACGCGTCACCTCGTAGCGGGTATCGATCGTGGTTCCGACCAGGTTTCGCGCGTCCAAAGAGATACGACCTCAGCACAAACAAATAGAACAACTACGGGGAGCGGCCAATCGTTTGGGCCCCGGGGATGGCCAGGTTTTTTGCGTGCGACCGAACCGCGTCGAAGAACCCCGCGCATTTCTCGGAGATCTCGAGGCGGGGCCCGCTGTCGCCGTGCGTCAAGTCGGTAGGATTGATGCCACAGTAGGCGACGTCGGCGAGGTGTCGCCAGCGACCTGCCCGCTCGTCCTCGTCCGGGCGGATGGGGGTCGTGCAGGGGAAACAGCCGATGGTGGCGAAGCCCATGGCGTGGAGCGGATTGATGACGATATCGTCATTCTGTCTGACGTACTCGTCGAGCTCGGCTCGCGTCATGTGCGCGAACGGGTGGACGCGAAGCAGGCCCAGCTCGACGTCGAGCTCGATCGAGCCGATTTGGCTGCGGCGCCCGCCCTCGTCGCGCCTCAGCGCACCGACCAGCACGTCGTAGTCGCCGCGCACGGCTCGCAGCGGCGCGCTCTTGCGCAGATCGCAGCACGCCTCTTGGCCCTCTTTGGACACGTAGAGGAGGCCGCGCCGCCGCGTCTGCTCACCGAACGTCTCGCTCGGCGCCAACGTGCGCACGCGCAGGTTCGGGTGTGTCTCGGCCAGGCGATCGCGCGTCGCGAGCGTCTCCGGGTGGAGAACACCGGTGTCGACGAAGACGACGTCCATGTGGACGCCGGCGCGGTCGGCCATGTGGCAGAGCGCGGTGCCCGCGCGCTGCATCGACGAGAGGATGGCGGCGCGGTCGCCGAAGTGCTCGCCGAGCAGGCGGAGGACCGCCACCGGGGCGAGGCGTGCGAGGTCCGCTGAGACGGACACGAGGTCGGCCTTCTCGAGCAACAAGGCCCGCGAAGTCTTGGCCAGCCGAGGCCGACACGCAAGCGCCCGACGCGAGAGGGAGTGCGTTCGGCCTTTACCTCGGCGGTCATGGTGCGGGAGCGGCCGCTGCGATACGAGAGATCGCATGGATTTGAGGAGCTTCGACGGGGCGAACGCCTGTCGCTTCGTCGCCGGCCGGTCGCGCGGGCACTACGAGAGCTACTTCATCCGGGCAAACCACCCGACCAGACCGCTCGCGTTCTGGATCCGCTACACGATCTTCTCGCCGCGGGGCCGCCCCGACGCCACCGTCGGCGAGCTCTGGGCCATCGTCTTCAATGGCGAGAGCGGCCGCCACGTCGCCGCCAAGACCGTGGTGCCTTGGGAGCGGTGTCGCTTCTCGGGCCACGGGCTCGGTGTCGACGTCGGTGACGCCCACCTCGGCCGGCGGGCCGCTCGCGGCAGCGCCGGTGACGGAGCCGGCGAGATAGCGTGGGACCTCGCGGTCGAGGCGCCCGACGGGCCTGCCTTGTTGCTGCTACCGCGATGGCTCTACGGCCGGCCCCTCCCCAGGGCCAAGTCGATCGTGCCCGCGCCGGCCGTGCGATTCTCGGGGACTCTGCGCCATGGGGGCGAAGCGACCTCGGTCGACGGCTGGACGGGCAGCCAGAACCACAACTGGGGCTCGGCCCACACGGACCGGTATGCGTGGGGCCAGGTCTCCGGCTTCGACGACGCGCCCGACGCGTTCTTCGAGTGCGCCACGGTACGCTACCGGGCCTTCGGCGGGTGGACCCCGCCTCTCACCACCGCCGTGCTTCGCCTGGGCGACGAGGTCGTCGAGCTCAACGCCTTGCGCCCGATGGTGGGGGCGACGGCGACGATCGAGGGCACGCGCTGGGCGTTCGAGTCGCGTGCCGGCGAGGTCACGTTGCGGGCCAGCTTCACCGCGCCGCAGAGCGCGTTCGTCGGTCTGAGGTACGACAACCCGCCGGGCGGGACGAAGATCTGCCAAAACTCGAAGATCGCGCGCTGCGACCTCGAGCTCGTGCGACGCGGTCGCCCGACCGTTCGCCTTCAGACGCAGAGCCGCGCCGCGTTCGAGCTCCTGGACGACAGCGCTCCGCCCGGGCTCGCCGTCGCCGTTTGAGAGCGCGTTCGAGGCGTGTGTGAGGTAGAGTCCGCGCTCGCGTTCGCCGTGACTTCCGCTACGCCCTCTTCAGCCGGCACCGACGGGGCCGGTCGTTCCTTCCTCGATCGCCTCGGCGACTCGTTCTTGAGCGAGGTCGGCGCCGGGCGCATCGCGGGCCCGCTCGACGAGCTCTCGGCGCGCCGGTTCTTGTTTCTCACCGGCAAGGGCGGGGTCGGCAAGACGACGGTGTCGGCTGCGCTCGGCCTGGCCCTGGCCGCTCGCGGCAAGCGGGTCCTGATCGTGATGCCGCACACCAAAGAGCGGCTCTCGGCCGTGCTCGGTACGCAGCCGATCGGGCCCGATATCGTCAAGGTCGCCGAGCGTCTGTGGGCGGTGAACGTCGACCCCGAGCGCGCCCTGGCCGAGTACGGCCACATGGTCCTCAAGGTCAAGGCGCTCGCCAACGCCGTCTTCGGCAACGAGTACATCCGAACGTTCTTGCGGGCGGTGCCGGGGATGTACGAGTGGTCGATGCTGGGCAAGGCGTGGTTCCACACGACCGAGGCAGACGAAAGCGGGCGTAACGCTTACGATATCGTCATCTTCGACGCGCCAGCGACCGGCCATGGGCTCGACATGCTCAAGGTGCCCAAGGTCATCCTCGACGTCGCGCCGCCCGGCGTGCTCCGGCGCGACGCCGAGCGCGCGGTGTCACTGTTCCGCGATCCGACGAAGAGCGGCATTCTTGTCGTGACTCTCCCCGAGGAGATGCCCGTCACCGAGACCATCGAGCTCGTTCACGCCATCGAGAAAGACCTGTCGATGCCTGTCCTGCGCCTGGTGGTGAACGGCGTCATGCCGCCGCTCTTCGGCGACGCCGAGCGCGCGTCGCTCTTGGCTCACCCCGACCTGCTCACCCTCGAGGCCGCGACCCGCGCCGAGCACGCGCGGGACGCCGCGGTCGTGGCGGCCGCGCGCAGAGCTCTCCGCGAGACCGTCCAGCGCGACAGCCTCAAGCGCCTCCTCGCCTCGCTCGACGAACGCGCGTTCTTCTTGCCGCACCTCTTCGACGAGGCTTCGACCAAAGAGGGCTCGCGGGCGCTCGCGGCGGCGCTGGGCGCGCCGCAGATCGCCGGCCGTTGACGCGCGCGGCCCGCGACGTAGATCAGCGGGGCGCGCACGCGACGCGGTGCACGGGTGCTGCTGCGCCCTCGCTCATCGTGAAGTAGGCGTCGCCCGCGCGCGACCACGCGACCGTCTCGCCCTGCATTCGGCCGGCGACGGGCACCTCGCATGGCGCCTTGGCGAGCGCTTGCGCGGCCGTCTCGCCGCCGCGGATCGGATAGAGCCACGCGCCCAGGTAGGTGCGCAGCAGCACCGACTCACCCTGCGGGTGGATATCGCCGCCGGTCACGAGCGTGACCAGGCCGCCGACGTCGACGGGCTGCGCAGCGCCGAGCGTCACCATGGCTCCGGGCTGGAGCGGCAGCGGCATGTCGTAGGCGCTGGTGGTGGCACCGTCCTTGGTCACCATCGTGATCTGGCCCGTGACCGGGTGGACGAGGACGGTCTCGCAGTTGTGCGAGCCGTCGGGATAGACGAAGGGGAGCGTCTCGAACGCCACCACGTGCTCGCCGGCGGCTAGCGTCGCAGGCTCCGCGACGCGGTAGATGGTGTACGAC
>CALKVR010000474.1 GCA_938004815.1 uncultured Polyangiaceae bacterium
TCCGGCGAGTACTACAAGCCAAGCACCGGCGAGAGCATCCCGGTGCGGTCGGGCACACGAAACTCGCTCTACGGCACGCCCGGTGATCGCTGGTACCTCGTCGGCAACCGCATGGGGCCGAGCAACAACGCGATGCGGGTCAGCCGGACGACGGGCAAGGGCAAAAAGAAGAAGACCGAGACCGTCGGCTACAAGTACGAGCTCATCGCCATCACCGAAGAGGGCGAGCGCTCGACCCTCATGGTCAAAGACGAGAACGGCAACCTCACCCAGGGCGTGTGGGACCCGATCAAGAAAGACTTTCGGACCTACCTGCGCATCCACCCCGACGGCGGTGCGCCCGGCTCCGCCGGCTGCCTCGTCACGCCCGACGTCGCGTCGTCGAAGGCGTTCGAGACCATGGTGACGCCCAACGGGTCGCTCATCAACGTGAAGTACTTCGACACGCAAGAGCAGCTCGACGCCTACAAGAAGCAGCTCGACGAGCTCTACAAGAAGAAGCCCGCCTCGACCGAGAGCCCGCCGTCGACCACCGAGCCCGGCCCCGTCCTGCGAAACGGCGAGACCTCGGTCCGCGTCGGTGCCGACCAACGACCGGCCGGCTACGCCAACGGCGCCTGCATCCACTCGGGCGGCGTACAGGTCGCCGAGGGCAGCGACGTCGTCCGCGTCGGCCCCGGCCAGCTGCCGCTCTCACGCGAGACGGACCTCTGCCGCGACAACTCGGCGATCAAGAAGACGCAGTAGCTTCTGAGACCAACCCAGTCCAGCCCGTGACTCCCCCGCATCCTTTCAGTCCGTGACCGCCTGTGCGTCGAAGCGCTTTTCCGCGAGCTTAGGCCCTCTGCTCCACCTCGGGGAGCGCGACCCGGGGGGGTGGTCACCGATGGTCCACCGGCGCTCCCACCGAAATGCGCCCAATCCGGGCTTCGCGGTTCTTTTTGCGAGATGAACCGTTAGCCTCTTCCGTACGGAAGGGAACGAGATGGGCGACCTCTTCACCGTCACGGCGGGGTGTCTGCCGGCAAGCGCGAAGGTCTTGGGCTTTCGCGGCCGAGAGGCGCTGTCGCAGCTCTACGAAGTTTCCATCTACGTCAGCGTCGACGGCGGCGCCGGTGACTCGGTCGATCTGGCCGACGCGGTGGGCTCGCGGCTCACGCTGACGATGCACCCACCGAACGCGCTGGCCGAGATCGTCGGCCTGACGCCGGCGTTCTACATCAGCGGTATCGTTCGCGACCTCGAGCTCGCCAGCGACGTCAGCGGTCGCTCGGTGTTCCGCGCGACGATCGTGCCGCAGCTCTGGCTGCTCCAGCACTCGATCCACAGCCGCGTCTTCACCCGACAGAGCGTGCCCGAGATCCTCGAGGCCGTCCTCCAAGACAACGGCTTGTCGGGTGACGACTACGAGCTGCGGCTGTCGAAGCCGTATGCCATCGAGGAGCACGTCGCGCAGTACAAGGAATCCGACTTCGCATTCCTCTCGCGCTGGATGGAGCGCGAGGGCATGTACTACTTCTTCGAGCACGGCGAAGGCTCCGACAAGCTCGTCATCTGTGATGACGCCAGCGCGCATGTGCCCCTTCGCCCTACGCCGGTCGGCTTCGAGCCGGGCGACGGCGACGAGCTGAAACGCGAGGGCTTGTCGGCGGTCGCCCTCCGCCGCAGCGCCCTCGCCGCCAACGTGACGGTCAACGACTACGACTACGCCAAGCCGGCGCTCACGGTGAACGGCCGCGCTCCGGTGTCGCCGCTCGGCGTCGCCGAGATCGTGGTTCACTCGGATCGCTTCTTCACGCCGGCAGAGGGCAAGCGCCTCGCCAGCTTGCGGGCAGAGGCGCTGCGCGCCACCGAGACGGTGATGACGGCGACCGGCACGGCGCGCCTCTTGCGGCCTGGGTACACGTTCGATCTCGAGCATCACCCGCGCGCCGAGGTGAACCAGACGTACCTGCCGCTTTCGGTCGAGCACATCGGCCGCCAGGTGCATGGCCCATCCGAGCTCGACGAGCTGATCCTGGACGATAGCCCCGAGGTCTATCGCGTCAACGTCCAGGCTATCCCCCACGAGGTCCAGTTCAGGTCGCAGCGGGCTACCCCGTGGCCAAAGATCGACGGCTTCGAGAACGGTTCGGTCTGCGGCGCCGCGACCAGCAACTACGCCCAGATCGACGACCAAGGGCGCTACGCGATCAAGCTCTTCTTCGACGAAGGGACGCTCCGCGACGGCAAGGCATCCACGTTCGTCCGCATGGCGCAGCCGCACGGCGGCAGCGTCGAGGGCTTCCACTTCCCGCTCCGCAAGGGCACCGAGGTCCTCGTCGAGTTCCTCGACGGCGATCCGGATCGGCCCCTCATCGCGGCCGTGCTGCCGACGATGACGACACCGAGCCCGGTCACCAGCGGGAACAACACCAAGAACGTCCTGCAGACCGGCGGCAGCACCCGGATGCAGATCGAGGACGCCGCCGGCGGGCAGTACATGCACACGACGACGCCGGTGCAGAACACGTCGATGTACATGGGCACCGACGCGACCAGCAAGGACGGCCACCACGTCGAGCTCACGAGCGGCGGCAGCGGCGCGGCCTCGTTCGGCACCTACGTGAACGAGTTCGTCGGCGGCTACCGGACCGAGCACGTCGTCGCGGACAACTCGCGCAACTACGACGCGAACTACACCAGCACCGTCCTCGGCGACGTCCAGCAGAGCTACGACTCCAATCAAGGGACGACCGTCGTCAGCAACGTCGTCCGCGTCATCACCGGCACCCTCGGCGACACGGTCGAGGGTGCGGTGACCCGCAACTACCAGACGACTTGGAACCTCTCCGTCACGGCCGACGGCACCGAGGCCTTCCAAGCCAACTCGGTGCTCAAGGTGAAGGGCGATCAGACCGTCACCGTGAACGGCAAGGCGACCAACACGATCGAAGGGTCCCTCACCGAAACGGTGAACGGGCTTCACAAGCACGTCGCAAACGCCGGCTACAGCCTCGAAGCGAAACCCGACGCGAAGTTTCACGCGACCGCCAACGTCGACATTCGCGGCGACGTGAAGGCGTCGATCTCGTCCCCGCCGACGAACATCAACGGCGACACCAGCGTCGACATCCACGGCGGCTCCAAGGTCGACATCATC
>CALKVR010000475.1 GCA_938004815.1 uncultured Polyangiaceae bacterium
GTGCGGGTCGGCGTGGAAAAAGCCGTCCTCGAAGATCATCTTGATGACGAGGCCGACGGCGGTGCTCGCGATCTTGGGCCCCGAGAAGCCGTCGTCGCGTATCGCGTCGTAGACCTTCTTGCCCGGAAGGAGCGAAATCGTCAGGACCTGCTTGGCCGACGCTTCGCGGTACGGGATGGGAAAGAGGACGCGGTCGTTGCCCTCGAAGTTCTTGCGAAACCGCTCGGCGTTCTCGGCCTCGAGCAAGAAGTCGAGCTCGGCGGTGATGGCGCGGTCGAACTGCTCGACGAGGCCGCTCGGGGCGTAGGTGCGCGACTCGGGGATGGTGCGCTCGACCAGCTTGGCGAGGTGGTGCAAGAGATCGAGGTCACTCGCCACCGTGGTCTTGATCCCAGGACGCTGCACCTTGACCACGACCTCTTTCGTGCCGTCGGGGTGCTTGAGCCGCGCGCGGTGGACCTGGCCGATCGAGGCCGCCGCGAGGGGCTTGTCCTCGAAGCTCTCGTAGAAGGCCTCGATCTTGTCGCCCAGCGAGGCCTCGATCGCTTCGCGGATCTTCTCCGCGGGCAGGGGCGAGACCTCGTCTTGCAGCTTCTTCAGCTCGACGACCCACTCGGGCGGCAACACATCGGTGCGTGTGGAGGCGATCTGGCCGAGCTTCACGAACGAAGGCCCGAGGTCCATGGCGACGAGGCGCACGCGCTCGGCCATCGGGCTCTTCTTCGCGTCCTCGGCCTTGGTCTCGGCGAGGGCGAGCTCGGCGTCGGTCGAGGCGTCGTCGCCGTTCGCCGGCGCGGCGTCGCTGGTCTTGGCCCGCTGTCCGAGGCCGATCCGGCGAGCGACGTCGGCGAAGCCGTGGCGAAAGAGCACGACGTTGATTTGCCGGAGGCGGTCGAGCTCGCGGATGGTGGAGAAGATGGCGACCATGGGCGCTCAGCGCACGCGGACGAGGGAGCCGCGCTCGGTCTCGCTCGGCAGCACCGCCGTCCAGCCGGCAGGCAAGCGGGGCTGCGTGAACCAGAAGAGGCGCTGCGCGTCGAGCGGGGCGAGGTTGACGCACCCGTGGCTGCGCACGTTGCCGAACGAGCGGTGCCAGAACGCGCCGTGGAGGCCGACGCCCTTGGAGAAGTACTGGACGTAGGGGACGTTCTCCATCCGGTAAAACCGATTGGCATTCTCGTCCTCGAGGTTGTCCATGTTCGAGTGCGCGAGCTTCACCCAGATCCGGTTGGTGCCCTTGGGCGTCGCGTTCGCGCTCCCCTCGCGGCCCTTGCCCGAGGACACGAGCGTCGCGAAGACGGGCCTGTCGCCCTCGTAGGCGACCAGGGTCTGGCTCGCGAGCTCGACGTCGACCCACCGCTCCCGCGCGAGGACGTCGACGTCATCGGGCACCGGCGCCACCGTCGGCCGGCGGATGTCCTTGGACATGACCCATTTGTCAGGACCGACGCGGGTGAACTTCTGGAACGTCCCCGCTTCTTCGAACGCGTCGACCTTGACGAACTGCGCGAAGGTCTCGGTGGTCGGCTTCGCGGCCGTCGGCCCGGAGTAGACCCGGGCGCTCGTGACGTTGACCCACGCGAACGGGATGGCGCCTTTGGGCGCGTCGGCCGGCACCTCTGCGCCCTGGAACGAGAACGGCCGGGTGGGCGAGAGATCGCGCATCGGCAGCCAGAGCTCGTTGCCCGAGAGCCCGTACCGCGCGCCGTCGACGACGCGTTCTTCACCGATGGCGACGGCGAAGCCAGGGTCGAGCGTGGCGTCGGCGACGCCGACGTCGACCTCGATCAGCTTTCGGTGCCCCTGCGTGCCGTCGGGGCCCACGAAGTAGTAGCGAAAGGGCAGGCCGTCGGACGAGGGCTCGAAGGTGCGCGAGGTGGCGCGGACGGGCGCGCCACGCGCGAGCTCGACGTGATCGCCGCACACCCACGCGGCCGGCCCCACGCTGAACCAGGGCTCGCGGCAGCCGGGCCCGCTGCGGGCGCCGAAGAAGGGGAGACGCGCTTCGCGCGCCGCGGAGCCGCGCCGCGAGGCCGCGCTGCGCGGCTCGATCAGGATCTGCTCGTCGGTCCGGACGACGCGCACCGCCGTCGCCCACTCGGGGACCGCGGCGCCAGCCTCGATCCAGGGCCCGACGCCGTCGCCCTGGCCCCCCTCGGCTGCTTCGCTCGACGGGCTGCCCACCAAGGTGGACAGCACGACGAGCGCCGCGACCTCAACGATACGAGAAGCGGATCTCGTGATCACAGATGCGGAAGAGATCGCCTTCTGCGATCGCCTTGCGGGCGATCCGTTGCCCGTTGTACTCGACGCCGTTCGTCGAGCCCATGTCGACCATGTAGTACTGGCCGTTGAGGAACTCGACCATCGCGTGCTGGCGCGAGACGTTGGGGTCCTTGATCGTCATGTCGCTCGACTGCTTGCCGCGACCGACGATGAAGCGGTCCTTGGTCACGGGGTACCGCTGGCCCTGGTAGATGATGTTGAGCGTGCCGTTGGGCTGGTGCGCCTGCTGCTGCTGCTGCGGCTGCCCGTACGGTTGCTGTGGCTGGCCGTACTGCGGCTGCGGCGGCGGAGGCGGCGGAGGGGGGAAACCCTGCTGCTGCTGTTGCTGCTGGCCGGGGTAGTAGTTCGGCGGGGGCGGCGGCGGGAAGCCACCCGGAGGAGGAGGCGGCGGCGGGACCGACGGCGGCTTGCGTGGCATCGCGGGCCCGGGAGGCGGCGGAGGCGGCGGCGCGGGAGCGCGCACGCTCGGCGGCTCGCCCGGCGGCCTACCCCCGGGCGGCGGAGGCGGGAGCGAGCCGCGCTTGGGGCTACCCGGCGGGCCCGGGATCGGCGGCGGCCCCGGCGGCATCCCCGGAGGAGGCGGCGGCATGCGGCTGCCCCCGGGACCCTGCGGCGGCTGGCCGTAGCCCGGAGGCGGCTGGCCGTAGCCCTGTGGCGGCTGACCGTACTGCGGCATCTGCTGCTGCATCCCGGGCGGAGGCATCGGCATCTGCTGCTGCGGCGGCTGCCCGGTCTGGAACTGCTGGCCGGGGAACGGCGTGCGCGGCCCCGGGCTCGGGCTCGGGCTGTAGCTCCGCTGCCGCGCGTACTGCTTCATCGACTCGTTGATGAGGTAGTCGATGGAGCACTCGAGCTC
>CALKVR010000476.1 GCA_938004815.1 uncultured Polyangiaceae bacterium
GGAGCCGCAGGAGCGCCCGGCGCCGCATGTCGTCGCGGCTGTCACCCAGGAGCGCGCGCGCTCGCGTGGCGGCGTCGGCGCGCGCCTCGGGGTGCACGGCCGCGAAGGGGTGGACGAAGCCGCCGTCGACGCAGCCACCGGCCACGTCGCGCGCGCTGCAGTACGTGCGGATGTGCAAGTGGTCGTCGTGGGGCGCGGCGCCACCCGGCTGACGGAGGACCGTGTTGGCGCGCTCGATCAGCGCCGCCGGCTCTCGCGACGCGCGAGCGTGGGCGAGGAGCTTTTTCTTCAGGTGCTCGGCGATGAAGATGAACTGGAGCGAGGTCCCGGGCGCTTCGAGCATCGCGCGGACGACGATCCAGGTCCGCGGGGCGTCGAACGCCAGGGTGCCGTCCTTGGAGGTCCCCGCGCGCCCGAGCGCCACGAGGTCGGGCGGGTCGACGGGCTTGCCCTTGGCGTCGAGGTAGCAAAACGCGACGTCGGCGTCGCGGCCGGCGTTGTGGCTCACCGACCAGGAGATGTCGCCGCCGTCGCGTCGCCCCACGTTGCCGAGCCAGAGCCGCTGTCCGGTTTGGGCGTGGAGCCGCGCGCCCGCATGCTCGAGCAGCGCGACCAGCTCGTCGGTGCCATACTTGAGATCGCGCTCCTTTTGTTTGGGCAGGATCGCGAGAGACGCGCTCTCCCGCACCGCTTTGGCGTTCGCGACGCGGCCGTGGGTCGTGTCGCCGATCGATACGCTCGCGCCCTCGGGCTCGCCGTCCAGGAACGGAAAGGTGAGCGGGGCCGCCGTGACCGGTTCGCGGGGTGGTGCCACGGCGCTCGGTACCGGATCCGACGCCTGGAGGTAGCCCACCGGTCCGAGCGTCAGCGGGTCGGGCTTCTCGGTCGTGACCGAGCAGCTCGCGCACGCGAGGCACAGTCCGAGCGCCGCCAGAGGCCGGTTCACCGCACGATTGTTATCCAAGAAGGCCGCGAGTGGGCGACAAACGGTGTATTTTCTCGGGGCTCGATGGGTGAACGGTCCGAAGAGCCGCCCAAAGGCGTGGTCCTCGTCGTCGACGACGATACCGCGACGAGGACCCTCGTCGCTCGCGTGCTCGGTCAGTCCGGCCTGGACATCCGCGAAGCGTCGTCGGGAGAAGAGGCGCTCACGCTTCTGCGCCGGCGCGGCGCGATCATCGACACGGTCGTGCTCGACGTGCGCATGCCGGGTCTGTCGGGGTTCGACGTGCTAGCGCAGATCCGTGACGACCCGGCCTTGAGCCTCATCCCTGTGGTCCTCCTCACGGCGCACGCCGACACCGAAGCGGACCTCGTGCAGGGGGCCAACCTCGGGGCCGTCGACCACCTGTCCAAGCCGTTCAGCGCCGCCGTGCTGCGTGCCAAGGTGATCCGCGCGGTCGATCAATGCCGGACGCAGCGCGCGCTCGAGGACCGGCTCGAGTCTGCCGAACGCCTCGCGCGCATCGACCCGCTCACCCAGCTCGGGAACCGCCAGCTCTTCTACGAACGGCTCCGCGAAGAGTCCTCGTACGCGACCCGCCACCGCGCGCCGCTCGCGCTCGTCGTGCTCGATCTGGATCACTTCAAGTCGCTCAACGACACGCTCGGCCACGAGGTGGGTGACGCGGCGCTGCGCCATTTCGCCGAGGTGCTGACGGCGACCCTACGAAAAGAAGACGCCGCCTTTCGCTACGGTGGTGAAGAGTTCGTGGTGCTGATGCGCGGGTGTGACGCGCCGGCGGCGATGGTGGGGACGGGGCGGCTGCGCGCCGCGCTCAAGCTGCGGCCGCTCGAGGTGGACGAGACCACGACCCGCGCGATCACCTTCAGCGCGGGGGTGGCGGTGGCCGACGCGTCGAACGAGTTCTGGTCCGAGGGTCTGTTCGGCCGCGCCGACGAGGCCTTGTACCGCGCGAAACGGCTCGGCCGCGACCGCGACGAGGTCGCCACCTCGTGACCCGCGGTAGGCCGTGGTAAGCTGCGACGCCTTTTCCGGAGGAACGCATGCGCGCACTTTCCCTCGCCCCTTCCTTTTCCCTCCTCGTAGCCTGCTTCGTGGCCGTCGCCTGCGGCGACAGCGGGAGCGACGACACCGGCCCCGGCGGGTCGAGCAGCGTGAGCAACGGCAGCTCGGTCTCCGGCACCGGTAGCAGCAGCAGCTCCGGCAGCGGCTCCGGCAGCTCGTCGTCGACCGGTTACCCGTCCTGTGACGAGCCTACGCCCATCCCCGGCGCGCCGATCGACGTCGACGTGAGCTCGGTGCAGGCGAGCGCGCGCGACGATGCGAACGCGGCCATCCAGAACGAGCCGTTCCAGCTCTGCGGCACCGATTTGTGTCTCTTCGCCGACAGCAACACGATCGGCAACGTCCTCTTCATGAACAGCCAGTCCACGCTCGACCGGCCGCTGTTCAAGCCCGGCGACAGCCTCACCTACGGCAAGTTCGGCTACCTCTACACCGCCGCGTCGCCGTCGCCGCTCCCCGGCATCTTTCCGCGCATGACCGACAGCGGGATGCAGCTCGCGCCAGGCGGCACCGTGAGCGTGGCGGGCGCGACCCTCACCCTGGCCGCCGACAGCGGGCTCACCATCGACGACCTGACGTACGACACGCCCGACAAGCAGACCTTCCGCGCGGCTCAGGTCCCCGAGGATCTCGTCGACGACGTGACCGGCAGCGCCGAGTTCGCGATGGCGTACGCCCTCGGCCCCATCGATACCCTGCTCTGCCCCGAAGCGACGCTCGTCCTCGATAACTACGCCGGCCTCCCCGCGAACGCGGCGGTCGAGCTCTGGGTGCAAGAGGTCGGCATCGAGGAGTACTTCGGCGGCTACGGCGAGTGGGTCAAGATCGACGACGGTATGGTCAGCGCCGACGGAACGACCGTGTCCACGTCGCTCGGCATGCCCGTCATCCTCAACGTCGCCATCAAGCCCGTCACGAACTGAGCCCCGCGGCCGGTCCGCCCCTTGCCGGTCTACCGCCTCGACGACCGCCTGATGTTCCCGCGGCCGGAGCTGGCCGAGCGGAGCGGGCTGCTCGCGGTTGGGGGCGATCTGTCGCCCGAGCGGCTCGTGCTCGCGTACGAGAGCGGGATCTTCCCGTGGTACGACGAAGACCTGCCCATCCTCTGGCACAGCCCCGACCCGCGCTACGTCCTGCTCGCGGGCGGGCTGCACGTCCCGCGGAGCCTGGCGAAGCAGCTCCGCCGCGGGCCGTACGAGATCAGGGTCGACGAACAGTTTCGCGCCGTGATGGAGGCGTGCGCCAAGGTGCCGCGCCCGGGCCAGAGCGGCACGTGGATCACGACGGAGATGATCGACGCCTACGTCGAGCTGCACGACCGCGGCGTGGCGCACTCGGTCGAAGCGTACGTGGGCGGCGACCTGGTCGGCGGGCTCTACGGGGTCTCGCTGGGCGGCGCGTTCTTTGGCGAGTCGATGTTCGCAAACGCCCCCGACGCATCGAAGATCGCGTTCGTGACGCTCGTCCGCGCGCTCGACGCGTGGGGCATCGATCTGGTCGACTGCCAGGTGCGAACGGATCACCTCGAACGGTTCGGGGCCGAGGCATGGCCTCGCGCGCGGTACCTCTCCGAGCTCGCCCTGCGGCTTCGCGTACCGTCCAAGCGCGGGCGCTGGGCGCTCGGCGCCTCGGGCCTCAGTACCCGGGCTTGATCCCGGGCTTGTCGTCGCCGGGCGGCTTGCCGCCGGTGGGTTTTCCGGCGGGTGGCCGGCCCGTGGGCAGGGGAGGCTTGGCGGTTGCGGTCGTCGACGCCGACGCGGACGCGACGGACGACTCTACCGGCTCGGGTCGATCCGCAGAGGATGACGGAGCCGTCATGGTATCGGCCGCGGCAGGCGTGTCTGCGCTCGGGGCCGCCGCGGCTACGCCCGACGCCGCCGCCCTGGGCGGCGGGGGAGGGGCCCCGCCCTGCGTCGCGAGCACGGCCGCTACCGTTACACCAGCCGCCGCAGCGCCGAGGAGCGCGAGCACTACCCCGACGCGGCGCTTTTGCTTCGTCGGCTCCGCCGAGCCCTGGTGGGTGACGCTGAACTGCGACGCGTAGGACGGCTGTGACCCCGTGCCGAACGCGGGTTGTGATGGGGCAGCACCGGCCTGCGAGCTCGCGCCGAAAGATGGCTGCGAGCTCGCGCCGAAAGACGGCTGCGAGCTCGCGCCGAACGAAGGCTGCGAGCTCGCGCCGAACGAAGGCTGCGAGCTCGCGCCGAACGATGGCTGAGACGAGCTCCCGAACGCCGGCTGAGAGGGGATCGCGCCGGGCGTCGGGACGCCAGGGTGGTAGCCGTGACCAGGCGTGTTGAACGAGGGCTGCGAGCCCGAGAGCTGCGGCTGGGACGTCGAGCCGGGCGAGGAGGCGACGGGCGCCGGGCCCGCCGTCGGCGCGAGCACGGTGGTGG
>CALKVR010000477.1 GCA_938004815.1 uncultured Polyangiaceae bacterium
GGCCGCCGGCGGCGCCGTGCTGCCGCGCACCACCAGCTCGAAGGCCAGGCGCTGCTGCATCACCGCCGGGCGGCCCTCGAGCCGGGCCACCAGCTGTTCGGCAGCGGCCGAGCCGATGCGCCGGACGGCGCGCCCGTGGGCCGCCGCGAACCGCTCCAAGAAGTGCTGCGCCAACGAGAGGATATCCTCCGTCCGCACGCGGAGCGTCGGCAGCTCGACGTGCGCGACGTCGAGCCTGTAATACAGGTCCTCGCGAAAGCTCCCCGCGCGCACCTGCTCGGCGAGCACGCGGTGGGTCGCGGCGATGATCCGAACGTCGACCTCGATCTCCTCGTCGGCGCCGACGGGTCGCACCCTTCGCTCCTGGAGCGCACGAAGGAGCTTGGGCTGCACGCCCAGCGGGAGGTCGGCGATCTCGTCGAGGAAGAGCGTGCCGCCGCGCGCTTGCGCGAACAGACCGCTCCGATCGCTCTTGGCGTCGGTGAAAGCGCCGCGCTTGTGGCCGAACAGCTCGCTCTCGAGGAGCGCCTCGGGCAGCGCGGCGCAGTTGACCGAGACGAACGGTCGCGCCGCGCGCGCGCTGCGCCGGTGGATGGCGCGCGCCACGAGCTCTTTGCCCGTCCCGCTCTCGCCGGTGACGACCACCGAGACGTCGGTCGCCGCCAGCCGGTGCACGAGCTCGCGCACGCCGCGGATGGCCGGGCTGTCGCCGAGCAGGCCGTCGGCGTCGCCGGCGGCTCCGTTCGACCGGCCGACGCGCTCGAGCGCACGACCGACCGCCCGCTCGTCGCGGGCGCGCTCCAGCGAGCGCACCATCGCCTCGACGTCGAAGGGCTTGGCGACGAAGTCGTGGGCGCCGGCTCGCAACGCGGCCACCGCGCTCTGCACCGTGCTGGCGCTGCTCGTGACGATGACGCGAAGATCGGACCGCAGCTCGAGAGCCAGCTCACAGAGCGACGTCCCGTCGCCGTCGCACATGGCGAGGTCCGTGACGAGCAGCTCGATGTCGTCGCGTCGTAGCGTCTCGAGGGCCGACGCCGCGGATGTCGCCGAGGTCACGGCGAAACCGCGGCGGGGCAACACTCTGCCGAGCAGCTGCGCGATGCGCTGATCGCCGTCGGCCACCAAAATGGCGCAGGGAGCCCCTGGCCCGTCACTGTTTCGGGAATCGGTACTGATCATGAAAGCCTCGCTGTCCGCGCGCCCGTGGTCTCCGCGCAGCGCGCCGGCGCCGCCGGGGTCGAACGTGACCGTGGGCTCACCGTTGCCGTTGCGCGGGTCGGTCGCGCAGGCTCAGCGCCCGCGCGTACCGACTGGCGATTCGAATCAGGCGAGGAACGGAGGCGCTCGTGGGTTCTGAGGTCGCGCCCTGCGAGCCGGGCCGGCTGCCTCGACGCGCCGGGGCGACCGACCGGGGCGGCAAAGATCGTCGTGCCGATGGTGAAGGGGCGCGAACGCGTCGCCCGTTGTGACCGCGAGGGCGGGCGTGCCGTCGTCGGCGCTCGGACCCGCCCCCGGGGTGCCGGCCGGCGTCTTCTTTTCGGCCGAAGGCTCGGCGCGCTGGGTCTCGCGCTTGATCTCACGCGCGCAGGGGCCGCCGCCGGGAGCCCGGTCCTGAGAGACGCCCGGGCCGGAGATCGCGGGCACCGCCGGGAGAAAGGAGAGGAGCGCGAAGAAGAGCCCTGCCAGCGCGAGAACGCGGGTAACGGCCAGGGGCAGGGTCTCGACGCGCCGGCGCAGCACCAAGGCCACTGTAGCACGGCGTCCTACCAGTCCGGCGTCGTTCTGCTGCATCTCGCCGGCTGCCTTGCGGACCCTCGGGATTTGGTGTGTCCTCGAGAGCGCTAGGTTCGAGCCTTATCGACAAGGGAGAGTGCGCATGAATCGCTCCGTAGGAAGCGCCGCGCTGGCCGGGGTGCTGGCGATGGTCGCGTGCGGTGACGATAGCGGTGTGGGCGGCGCGGGCGGCAGCGCGTCGAATGGCTCGACCGCCAGCTCGTCTGCGAGCGGGACCGGCTCGACCAACGCTTCGACCTCGACGGCGACGAGCAGCTCCTCGAGCGGCAGCACCGCGACGTCGAGCTCGAGCTCGAGCGGGGAGGGCGGCGCGGGCGGCGCGGCGTCGAGCAGCAGCGCTGGCGGCGGAGGCGGCGGCAGCCCTACGGCGGCGTCTACCTCGGGGTCGGGCGGCGGCAATCCGAACGATCAAGACGGCGACGGCTGGACGGTGCAAGACGGCGACTGCTGCGACATGCCGGGCACGCCGGACTGCGACGAGCCCGAGCTGGTGAACCCGGGCGCGTTCGAGTTTCTCGGTAATGGTGTCGACGACGACTGCGACCCCGGCACGAGCGACAGCGTGCCGCCGGCGGAGTGCACCGCGGCGCCGCTGATGACGCCGACGACGTCTCTGGCCCTGGCCAGGGCGATGGATCTCTGTCAGTTCACCAACGAGTCGCCGCCGCTCCCGCAAAAGAAGTGGGGCGTCATCGCCACCGATCTCACGCTGGCCGACGACACCTCGGCGCCACCGAACGTGCAGGTCGGCGTCCTCGGGCAGTTCGGAACGTACGTCGCCCCGCAGAAGGGCACGACCATGGCCTCTCTTTCCACCGGGACGGCGCGCGCCGAGGGGAACGCGGGTTACGTGCACCCCCAGAACGGTCCCTTGAGCGGGCAGGTCGGCAACTACAACGGCGCCACGCAGGTCGGCGTCCCCGCCGACTACCTCGCGGCGCATGGCGGCACCGTGCCGAACCCGGCCGCGTGTCCGGCGTGCACCGACATGACGTGCACCCAGGCGTTCGACAGCGTGCGGTTTCGGCTACGCATTCGCGTCCCCACCAACGCGCAGTCGTTCTCGTACGCGCTCAAGTTCTACACCGCCGAATACCCCGAATACACCTGCCAGACGTACAACGACTTCTTCGTCGCGCTCCTCGACTCGAGCTGGGTGCCCGATCCGATGGCGAACCCGCCGCAAGACCCGCTCCCTGCGGACAAGAACATCGCTATCGACGGGCTCGGGAACGCGGTCAGCGTCAACAACGCATTCCTCGACGTCTGTTTCCCCGCGATGGGCGCGCCACCCGGCAGCTGTCCCGCCGGCACGCTCGATCTCGTGGGCAACCTGACCGCGAGCGGCGCCAACGGCAGCGCCGCCAACGACCTGACCTTCCGCGCCGGAACGGCGTGGCTCGTCAACGAGGCGCCTGTCGTTCCGGGCGAGACGATCGAGCTCGAGTTCATCACGTGGGACGCGGGCGACCACAACGTCGACTCGCTCGTCCTGCTCGACAAATTCCGTTGGCAGATCGACCCGGCGTCGGTCGGCCTGCACGACTAAGCCTCGAGAGGACCCCATGAGCTCAACCATTCGCAGCGCGGCTCCCCTCATCATCGGCTCGCTCTCTCTGCTCGCGTTCGCGGGCGCCGGCGGTTGCTCGGCTGGCCCGTCCGGCACGGGCGGGGGCGGCGGTGACACGCCCACCACCGCGTCCGCGACCACGTCTGCGTCGACGGTCGCGAGCTCGACGAGCACCGGTACGGGCGGCGCGGGCGGCGGCACCGAGGGCTGCCAGACCAGCGCGGATTGCGCCGGCAATGCCGACGGTGAGGTGTGCGACACCGCGACCGGGCTATGCGTCGAGTGCACCGCGGACGAAGACATCTGCCCCGACGGCCAATGGTGCATGCCCAACGACACGTGCGCCGTCGGCTGCACCGACGAAGACGACTGCCCGGGCATCACCGTCTGCGACCCCGCTCTCCACACCTGCGAGAACTGCGCGATCGACACCGACTGTCCGCTCGGCAGCATCTGCGTCGCGAGCTCCTGCATCCCCGGCTGCTCGCCCACCCAGGCCTGCGAGGCGGGCGCGACGTGCTGCGGCTCGAAGTGCTACGACCTCTTGAACGACCCCGAGCATTGCGGCACCTGCCCGAACGCGTGCGCGACGCCGGACAACGCGGCGGTCGAGTGCAACAACGGCATTTGCGGCATGGGCCCGTGCGACCCCGGCTGGGAGGACTGCAACGGCGACGCCGACGACGGCTGCGAGCACTCCACGCTCCAGGACGGTCCGTGCCTCTGCTCGCCGGGCAGCACGCAGAGCTGCTACTTCGGCGCGCCGGGCACGCTCGGGCAGGGCGTGTGTCAGGCCGGCACCCGCACGTGCAACCCCGACGGCACGAGCTATGGCGCGTGCGTCGGACAGATCATGCCGACGTACGAGATTTGCGCCAACTCCGTCGACGAGGACTGCGACGGCGTCGCCGACAACGCGATCGACGCCGACGGGGATGGCTGGTCGTACTGCCAGGCCGACTGCAACGACAGCTCGGCGCTCGTGAACCCCGGCGCGCTCGAGATCATCAACAACGGCGTCGACGATGACTGCGACCCGAGCACCAGCGAAACGGTCGCGGTCGTGTGTGGGTCGACGGCCAAGCTGACGGGCGTCACCGCCAATGATCTGGCCGCCGCGATGGAGCTCTGTCAGTTCACGACGCTCAACGCGCCGCTCCCGCAGAAGAAATGGGGCGTGATCAGCGCGTCGTACCGTCTGGGTAACGGCAACGCGCCCACCGCCACGCAGCTCACCAACATGCAAGATTGGCAAGGGGCGGTGCAGACGCAGTACGGCACGAACAACCTGCCGAAAAAGAACAACACGATGGCCGAGCTCTCGACCGGCCGGATGCGCTACACGGGCCAGACGGGGTTCGTCAGCCCGAACGGCGGCACGTCGTTCGCGACGCCGAGCTCGTGCCCCGGGGCCTACCTCGCGGGCAACGGCGGGTCGCTCCCGTCGTCTGCGGGCTGCAACGGGTCGTGTACGTCGGCGCAGACCTGCAACGACAGCGTCTCGCTCAGGCTCGAGGTCCGGGTGCCGACCAACGCGCTCTCTTTTTCGTACGACTTCCGTTTCTACTCGGGAGAGTTCCCCGAGTACACGTGCACGCAGTTCAACGACTTCTATTTGGCGCTCTTGACCTCGGCCGAGCCGAGCATCCCGACCGACAGGAACATCTCGTTCGACGCGCTCGGCAACCCCGTGAGCGTGAACAACGGCTTCTTCGACGTCTGCTCGCCGACCGGTTGCTACACCTGCCCCGCCGGCACCACCGCGCTGATCGGCACCGGCATGGAGAGCAGCGTGGGCGGCGGCACGAACTGGCTCACGACCGACGCCCCGATCATTCCCGGCGAGGTCATCACGCTCGAGCTCATGACGTTCGACGTCGGCGATTGGTCCTGGGACTCGAACGTCCTCATCGACAACTTCCGCTGGAACCTCCAGACCGCGACCGTGGGCACGCACGAGTAGCGGCGCGCGCTCGACGGCGTTCGTCACTTCGGGCTGCGGCGTTACCGGCGCGGCTGCACCAGCAGCGGGACGTTCGGGCTCGGCACCGACCCCATCGGCGCGGCCGCCGCGTCGAACCGCTCGGCGCAGCGGGTGCCATCGGGGCTCTGCACGGTCGTGATGAACGGCGCCCCGGGCTGGGTCGCCGCCGCGTAGGCCCCCGCGATCGCCGCGCAAGCCGGGGTTGCCTCCGACCGGGTCGCGCAGATCACGACCGTGTCCTTCGGCACCTCGAGGCTCACGCCGGGTGGGGGCCCGGTGCGGCGCTGCGCACGCTGGTCGGCGAGCGGCTGCGCGATCGCGCGCAGGTCGTCGGGGGTCAGGATGACGGCCTCTTCGCAGAGGGCCGCACCGAGCTCGACCGCGCCCGGCGCCTTGGAGCCCCGCTCGAGCAGCCCGCCGAGCTCCTGGGCCGCCGAGAGCACCTCCGCGTTGCGCTGCTCGATGAAGAACTTGGCGGCGACGATGCTGCCGAACCCCAGGAGCGAGGCGGCCACGAGGGCGATCAGGCAGCTCTTCGGCCCGCTGACGGTCCCGGGCGGCGGGACCTCGGGCGCCTCCGCGGTGTGGGGCTCCACCCCGGCCACATAGCACCGGGGTAGGCCCCCGTCCGCACGCACCCTACGTGCCCATGCGAGGCCGCGGGGGAGGCGTTACCGAAACGTGACTCGACAGTCACCTGGAATGGGGCATGCTTAAGAAGCTTTCGTGTCTTCGTTTCCCGCGTCCTCGCCACAGGAGAGCTTGATCGTCCTCTCGGACGTTCATCTCGGGAGCGATCTGCACGGCGGCGAGCGCAAGCGCTCCTCACGCATCGACCGGGACCTCGTGCGGTTCGTCGAGCACTACACCCGCGAGAAGCCGGCGGGCGAGCGGTGGCGCATGATCATCGCCGGCGATTTCATCGACTTCATCGGCATGTCGATCCCCGCCGACGCCGGCGCCATCGAGACGCCGCTGACGGACGAGGAGCGCGAGCATGGTCTCGGCAACGCCGAAGATCACGCGCGGCTCAAGCTGCGCCTCGTGATCGAGCGTCACGTCGACGTGTTCCGCGCGCTCGCCGCGTTCGTCGAGGCGGGGCACGGCGTGACGTTCGTGCACGGCAACCACGATCTCGAGCTGCACTGGCAGGCCGTCCGCGACGAGCTGAGAGAACAGCTGCTGCGCCTCGCCAGCCCGCAGGTCGACCGCGCCGCGTTCGAAGACCGCATCGAGCACGCGCCCTGGTTCTACTACGTGGGCGGGCTCGTCTACGTCGAGCACGGCCACCAGTATGATCCCTTCTGCGCCACCGATCACATCATGGCGCCGCTCTCGCCCCTGCACCCGCGCCGCCTGGCGCAGGGTTTCTGCGACGTGCTCTTGCGGTTCGTGGTGCGCCCCACCCGCGGGCTGAGCGAGCACGGCCACGAGCGCATGGGCATCGCCGACTACGTCGCCTTCGGGTTCCGCCTCGGCATCCGCGGCGCGTTCGCGGTGTTGGTGCGCTTCGTCCGCGCCATCCTCGAGCTCTTCAAGCTGCGCCGCGCCCACCTCTCCGAGGCCGCTTCGGCGCTTCGCGCCGAGCACGAGAAGCGCGTGGCGCTCCTCGCCGAGGCGAAGCGGATCGGCATCGAGCGTCTTCGCGCGCTGATGGCGCTCCAGTCTCCCCCCATCACCCGGAGCATCCACGGCATCCTCGCGAGCGTCCTCCTCGACCGCATCGCGCTCGCGCTCGGCGCCGCCATCTTGCTGCTCGCCCTGGCGATCATGCTGGTGGGGTCGGGCCATTTCGCGTGGTCCGCCGCCGTCGTTCTCTTCGCCTGGGGCCTCGCGCACTGGCACCTCATGCGCCAGCGCAAGGTGTGCCCGTCGGATCAGCTCGCCGAGCGGGCCGGCCACCTCGCGCGGCTGTTCCCCGCCGCGTTCGTGGTGATGGGCCACACCCACGTCCCGGTCTACCAGGCCGTCGAAGCGGGCAAGTCGACCTACGTCAACGTCGGCTCGTGGTCCGAGGACGAGGACGAGGGCGCGGTCGACGACCAGGCGACGCGCATGCACCTCGTGATTCACCCGCGCGAGACGGGGCCCGAGGGCGGCCTCTACCGCTGGGACAGCGAAGCCGGGCCGCGCCGCGTCTAGACGGCGCTGGCGAAACGGCTCACGAGCGCGGTGAGCACTTCGGGCGCGACGTTCCCGCCCGAGAGGATGACGCCGACTCGCTTCGGCGAGCCGGGGATCATCCCCTCGAGGACGGCCGCGAGGGCGGCCGCGCCCGATGGCTCCACGAGCACCTTGGCCGCGAAGAGGAGCCGCACGAGCGCGCGGCCGATCGCGTCGTCGTCGATGGTCAGCGCGTGGGCGACGTGCTCGCGCGCGATCGCGAAGTTGAGCGCGCCGACCTCGACCGGCTTGAGGCCATCGGCGATCGTCTTGCCCGGCGTCACGCGGGTACGCTCGCCGCGCTTCAGGCTCTCTTGCAGGGCGTTCGCGGACGCCGGTTCGACCGCGACCACCGTTGCCCCGTCGCCGCGCGCCGCTACCACGAGGCAAGCCCCCGCGAGGAGCCCGCCGCCGCCGACGGGGACGACGACCGCATCGAGCCCCGGCGCTTGCTCGAGCAGCTCGAGCGTCGCCGTGCCCTGCCCAGCGATGACGTTTGCGTCATCGAACGGCGGCACGATCACCCCGCCGGTTCGCTCGGCGATGCGCACCGCCTCGGCGTACCGGTCGGCCGACGTGGTGCCGGCGAAGACGACCTCGGCGCCGAGCGACCGGACCGACGCGACCTTTACCCCGGGCGCGTCGCTCGGCATCGCGACCCAGGCGGGGATGCCGAGCTCCTTGGCGGCGAGCGCGACGGCCTGGCCGTGGTTGCCCGAGCTGAAGGTGATCACGCCGGCCTTGCGCCGCTCGTCCGGGAGGGCGAGGACCGCGTTCATCGCCCCGCGGGCCTTGAAGGCGCCGATGCGCTGGAGGTTCTCGCACTTGAGGTAGATTTCGGTGCCGGCGGCAGCATCGAGCGCGGGCGCGCGCAGAACGGGCGTCGCGGTCACGCGCCCGCGGAGGCGCTCGCGCGCTCGGAGCACGTCTTCGAAGGTCGGGACCTCGAGCATCCGTGCATCCTCGACACAACGTGGCGCGCTTGCAACCCGGCGCGCGCCGCCTCGATTTCGTGGCAGTGAGCCCCTTGCCGCCACGGCCGTCCCGCCGTACCCCTTGGGGCAATGTCGCGACTCGCGCTCGCGTCGCTCTCGCTGCTCGCTTACACGTACGTGGGGTATCCCGCGCTCGTGACCGCGCTCGCTCGCGTGGCCGGGCGGCCGTCCAAGCGTGATCCGTCGTACGAGCCGACGGTGAGCGTCCTCATCCCCGTCTACAACGCGAAGAGCTACGTCCGCGCGAAGCTCGAGAGCCTGGTCGCGCAGACGTACCCGCGCGACAAGGTGCAGATCCTCGTCTACTCCGACGCGTCGACCGACGGCAGCGACGACGACGTGCGAGCGTTCGAGGGGCAGGGCGTCACGCTCGTGCGCGGCGAGAAGCGCGCGGGCAAGCCCACGGCGCTGAACGTGCTGCGGCCGCAGGCGACGGGCGAGATCCTCGTCCTCACCGACATTCGTCAGCCGCTCACCCCGAACGCGATCCGCGACCTCGTCTCGCACTTCGCCGACCCCGAGGTGGGTTGCGTTTCGGGCAACCTCGAGCTCGTCGGTGGCACGGGCGCGGGCTTCTACTGGAAGTACGAGAACTTCATCCGCAAACAAGAGGCGCGGTTCCGCGGGATGGTCGGGGTCACGGGCCCGCTCTACGCCATCCGCGCCGCCGACCTGGGTGAGGTCCCGACCGACGTCATCCTCGACGACATGTTCATCCCGCTCAAGCTGCGGCTCGAGGGCAAGCGCCTGCTCCTCGAAGAGGCGGCGATCGCCCAGGACGACGCCTTCGAAGACGACCGCGAGAAGGGCCGCAAGGTCCGCACCCTCGCCGGCAATTTCCAGCTCTTCGAGAAGCTACCCGCGCTCCTGTCACCGTCGAAGAACCCGATCTTCCTCGAGACGTTCTCGCACAAGCTGCTCCGGCTCGCGGGCCCGGCGCTGCTCGGCGGTCTCGGCGCGGGCACGCTCCACGGTGCCTTGTTCGGCAAGTCGGTGCTCGAGCGCACCGCCATGCGCGCGCTCCTCGTGGGTGAGGGGGCGTTCGTCGTCCTGGCGCTGCTCGGCCCCAAGGCCGGCGCGCCGGGCCGGCTCGCGCGCACGTTCGTGGTGCTCAACACCGCCGCGGTCGAGGGCTTCGTCCGCTACGTCCGCGGCCGGCAGGAGGTGACCTGGTGACGCTCAAGGTGGCCATCGTCGGCTGTGGCAAGATCGCCGACGGGCACGTCGAAGAGATTCAGAAGCTCGGCTCGCGCGCGCGCGTCGTGGCGGCGTGCGACCGCGAGCTGGTGATGGCCGAGCAGCTCGCGGTGCGGTACGGCATCCCCACCACGTATGCTGACGCATCTGTCATGCTTGCGACCGAGCGCCCCGACGTGGTGCACGTGACCACCCCGCCCGGTGCCCACCTGTTCTTGGCCAAGCAGTGCGTCGACGCCGGCGCGCACGTCTTCGTCGAGAAGCCCCTGACGCTCACCTATCCCGAGAGCCGCGAGCTCGTCGAGCACGTCGTCGCCGCCAAGAAAAAGCTGACGATCGGCTACTCGTACCACTTCGAGCCGCCGATGAACGCGCTCCGCGATCTGTTGGCGCGCGGTGAGCTGGGTGACCCGGTGCACGTCGAGACGTTCTACGGCTACAACCTCGACGGCGCGTTCGGCAAAGCGCTCCTGGCCGATCCCAACCACTGGGTGCACGCGCTCCCCGGCAAGCTGCTGCACAACACGATCGATCACGCGATCGCCAAGCTCATCGACTTCATCCCCGACGATCACCCCGAGGTGCGGGCCTTCGGCTCGGTGCGGCGCGACAAGCGCTACGGCGACGCGCGCGACGACCTCATGGACGAGCTTCGCGTCGTCGTCCGCGGCGGCCGCACGACCGCGTACCTGACGTTCTCGGCGCACGCGCGCCCGGTGGGGCACTTCGCGCGGGTGTACGGCACCAAGAACACCGCCCACGCCGACTTCAACAACCGCACCGTGACGCTCGACATCGCCCCCACCATCCCCAGCGCGGTGGGCAGGCTCGTGCCCGCGTTCCAGAGCGCGGCCGCGTACCTGCGCGAGGGCACCAAGAACCTCGGCCGTTTCGCCGACTCGAAGTTCCACTTCTTCGCCGGCCTGGGCGATCTCATCAGCCGGTTTTACGCCTCGATCGAGACCGACGCGCCGCTCCCCATCGCTCCGCGCGACATCCTGCGGGTGGCGCGGATGATGGACGAGATTTTCGAGCAGCTCGGCCAGCACCGGCGCTCCGAGATGCCTGGCCGCGCTTCGGACCACGAGCGCGTGGCCTCCCCGACAGCCCCCCTCCACGGCGTGGATGGGGGAGGAGGCGCGTCGTGAAGCGCCTGGTCACCGGCTCGAACGGCTTTCTCGGTGTTGCGCTCGTCGAGCGGCTCCTCGCCCGCAAGACGCCCGGGCTGCGCCTGCTCGTTCGGCCCGGCAGCGAGCGGCGCCGGCTCGACGCCGTGCTCGCCAAGTATCCCGGCGCCGACGTCGAGATCGTCTCGGGCGGCCTCGGTTCGCCGCAAGAGGCGGCGCGACTGCTCGACGACGTCGGGCTCGTCTACCACCTCGCGGCCGCGCTCTCCGGTCAGGCGGCCGAGATGTTCCTCGGCACCGTCGTCGCGTCGAAGAACCTGCTCGAGGCAATCGCGCAGAAGGGCACCCGCCCCAAGGTCGTCCTCATCAGCTCGTTCGGCGTCTACGGCGTCGCCGACTTGCCGCGCGGTCACGTCGTCGACGAGTCGACGCCGCTCGAGCCCCACCCCGAGCGGCGCGACCACTACTCGCACGCGAAGCTCCGGCAAGAGCGGCTCTTCGACGAGTACCGGCAGAAGCACGGCATCCCAATGACGATCCTGCGGCCGGGCGTGATCTACGGCCCCGGCGGCGGGGCCATGAGCGCGCGCGTCGGGCTCCGCCTGCCGGGGATGTTCCTGTTTCTCGGCGGCAAGAACCTCCTGCCGCTCTCGTACGTCGACAACTGCGCCGAGGCGATCTGCGTCGCGGCAGAAAAGGCGCGCTTCGACGGCGATGCCTACAACGTCCTCGACGACGAGCTCATGACCTGTGACGAGTACCTGCGCCGCTACGAGCGAGAGGTCGAGCGCCTGCGCGTCCTCAAGATGCCGTTCCCGATCGCGATGGCGCTCTCTGCGGGCGTCGCGTTCTATCACCGGTACTCGCAGGGGCAGCTGCCCGCGATCCTGACGCCGTACAAGACCAAGACGTCTTGGAAGGGTAACCGGTTCACCAACGCCAAGCTCCGCGGGCTCGGCTTCGCGCCGATCGTCCCGACCGACGAAGGGATCGCCCGCACGTTCTCGTACCTGCGCGACCGCGCCGCAGGCGCCGCATGACCAAGCTCTGCGCGTGCTTCGCCATCCTCGCGCTCGCGGGCTGTGGCCCCGCCGAGCCCTACGGCGGGGGCGACGTCACGCCCGCCCACCCCGACTCGCTCGTAGCGCTGCCGGCGCTGCCCACCGCCGAGGCCGACGCGGCGGCGACGCCCGCGGTCGCCCCCACCAGCGTCGGCTCGGGCGCCGCGGCGCCCGCCTCCGGCGACGCGACCTACGTCGTGCAGCCTGGCACGAAGTACCCATCGCTCTCCGCCGTCGCGGGGCTGCTCAAACCCGGCGACGTCGTCGAGGTCGCGGGCGGCTACTCGTACAGCGGCGGGGTCAGGTTCGACCAAGACGGAACCCCCGAGGCGAAGATCACCATCCGCGGCGTCTCGCGCGACGGCAAGCGCCCCATCCTGACCGGCGGGCAGAACACGATCGAGGCCGCCGGCGATCACTACGTCTTCGAGAACCTCGAGATCACGGGCGGCGCGCGCCGTTGCTTCTATCACCACGCCCACGACATCACCCTGCGCTCCAGCCTCGTCCGCGACTGTCCGCAGCAGGGCATCCTCGGGGCCGACACCGACTCGGGCTCTCTCACGGTCGAGCTCTGCGAGGTCACGCGCGCGGGCAGCGGCACGTACAACCACCCCATCTACATGGCCACCGACGAGAAGGCTCACCCCGGGTCGGTGTTTCGCCTGGTGCAGTCGTATATCCACGACGGGGCGGGCGGGAACAACGTCAAGAGCCGGGCCGAGCGCAACGAGATCCTCTACAACTGGATCGAGAACGCGACGTACCACGAGCTCGAGCTCATCGGCCCCGACGGCCAAGACCCCAAGCTCGCGAGAGAGGACAGCCAGGTGATCGGCAACGTCCTCTTCAAGATGAACGACTTCCACGCGGTGCGGATCGGCGGCGACGGCACGGGCGAGACGAGCGGCCGCTACCGCTTCCTCAACAACACCTTCGTCATGGCGGGTGGTAGCGCCATTCGCCTCTTCGGCAGCGTCGAGTCGGTCGAGCTCTTCAACAACGCGTTTTACCGAACGGGCGGCAGCGGGGGCGTGACCCTGTTCAAGGACGACGAGGTGAAATGGGCGTCGGGCGCGGCCGCGATCACGGGCAAGAACAACTGGTTCCCCGAGGGGTCGAAGACGCACCCGGGCCTCGCGGCGACCAAGCTCGGCGGGTCCAACGTCTTCGCCGCGTTCTCGACGAAAGATCTCCGCCCTGCGAAGACGGGGCCCCTCGCCGGCGCGGGCACGACCAGCACCGCGACCGACGCCAAGTTCTCGTTCCCAGGGGCCGTCGCGCTCCCGGACACCGAGCCGCCGCGGGCCAAGGTCGGCCCGGGTGAAAAGCGCGCGTCGACCGCGCGGCCCGCCATCGGGGCGTTCGAGCCTTAGGAGCGCACCGTGTTCTCGGCCCCCGGCATCGCTGCGCTGATCCTGCTCATCTACATCAAGCCGCAGGAGTTCATCCCGGGGCTCGAGGGCGTCCCGCTCCTCTACGGGTTCCTCGGCCTCGCGATCTTCGGGTTCATCCTCGATCTGCGCCTGGGTCACGCGCGCTTCGACCCCCCGCCGCACTGGCCCTACGTGCTCTTGTTCGTGCCGTGGGCGTTCATCACGTACCTGGCCAAGGCGGGTGGCGGCGGCTTCGTCGGCGCGGCGACCGAGCTCATCATCGTGATGATCCTCTTCTTCATCGTCGGCTCGGCGGTGCAGAGCTTTCGCGCCTTCGAGGTCGTGATGGGCTCGCTCCTCGTCGCGAGCCTCTTCGTCACCGGCGTGTGCCTGCACCAGGGCTTTGCTTCGAAGGTGTGCGCCGTGCAAGAGGGCGTGACGATGGAGGCGCTGCGCCCCGACGGCCGCCCCTGCGAGCGTGCCGAAGAGTGCTCCGAGGGGAACGCCGAGCCCGGCGCGAACTACCAATGCGAGAAGATGGGTCTCTTTGGGACGGTCAGCGTCGGCCGTGGGCGCGTGCGCTACCGCGGTGTGCTGAAAGACCCGAACGAGGTCGCCCTCGCGGCCGGGGCGTCGCTCCCGATGCTGTTCGCCCGAAACGAGCGCAAGTCGACGCTCTTCCGCTGGCTTCTCCTCATCTGCGGGTTCGTCGCGATCGCCACCACGATCGTGTTCACCCAATCGCGCGGCGGCATCCTGATCTTCCTAGCCGTCGTGGGCGCCTACTCGATCAAGAAGTTCGGCATGAAGGGCGTCGTCGCCGGCGGCATCCTCGGTCTGCCTCTTCTTCTCCTCGGCGGCCGCAGCGGGTCCGAGGCCGAAGACTCTGCCAACGAGCGCACCGAGGTCCTCGGCGCCGGCATGCAGATGTTCCAGTCCGACCCGGTGCTCGGCGTCGGCTACGACCAGTTCAACAACCACCACCACCTCACCGCGCACAACTCGTACATGCTCGCGCTGGCAGAGATGGGCGTGATCGGCCTCGCGCTGTTCCTCGCGATGCTCTACCTCTCGTTCAAGATCCCCATCGTCGCGCTCCGCAAGTACGGCCACTCGGAAGAGGGCAAGATAGCTGCGACGTGGGCGATGGCGATGCTGGCGGCCTTCTGCGGCGTGTCGATCGGGAGCTTCTTCCTCTCGTTCACCTACCACCAGGTTCTCTGGATCTACATGGGTCTCTCCGCCGCGCTTTACGCCGTCATTCGCCGCCACGACGCGAGCTTCGTCATCAAGATCGGCTTCTCGGAGAAGATCCTGGTGGGGCTAGCCGCCGTCGCGTTCCCCGTGGTCATCAAGGTGTTCTTGCGCACCAAGGGGCACTGAGCGGCCACGCCTACTTCGGCGCGAATGCGCCGATGGCGCGTGGGCCGTCGCCGCGGGCCGTGCCCTTGCCGTGGACGACGTATTGCATTCCGAGGTCGTGAGGCGCGGTGAGCTCCATCGTGCTGGCCTTCAAGAGCGGGGAGCCGCTCGCGGGCGCGAGATCCATCGAGGCCAGATCGCTGAAGCCGGGGGCGTCGCCGAACACGACCGTGTCGAAGCCGGTGACGACGGCGCGCTTCTCGGCCTTGAGCACCTGCTGCGGTGTCACGCCCTCACGCATCCAGTTGCCGGCGAGCTCGGCGGTGCCGGCCACGACGCCATCGCGCGCGCCGAGGAGCGTGACCTCGCGTTTGTAGACGCCCTTGGCCTCGGAGAAGAAGACGTTGTTGGTCGCGACGAGCTTCTCGTCGTTGGTCGATATCTCGAAGATCTGCGTCGGCGCGTAATCGTCGTGCGACGCGTTGAGGATGACGACCGTGTTATGAAAAAAGTGTAGCGTGCCCTTGCGGTATGTCTCGTAGATGCCGCTGTCGCCGCCGTAGTGGACCATCGAGCCCCCCGCGATCGGCCCCCGGATCAGCACGTTGCCGTAGACCCAGCTCTCGTGGAACGCCGGGTCGGCCACGTTGGGGTCGCGCGCCTCTTGCGAATCGACCAGATCGATGAGGTGCGCGCCGTCCTCGATCCAGTTGTACCGCATGACGACGCCGGCGCTGCGCTCCTTGACGTTGGCGCCCAGGATGCCCTGGCCGCCGCTCCGCGGCGGGCCGAACCGGTTGAACTGATAGGTGACGCCGGAGGCCTCGTTGTAGACGTTGTGCTGGTAGTAGTCGGTGAGGCTCGCGTTCGCGTAGACGTAGTTGCCCTCGATGAGGATGTCTCTCGAGAGCTCCGGGCCGCCCGAGGTGCCGATAAAGAGGCCGTTCATGTTGTCGTGAACGACGCACCCGCGGATCGTCAGCTTGGTGGCGCGCTGGACGAAGATGCCGGCCGCGTTCTCGGCCCAGGGCGTCTTCTTGCCGTCCCTGTCGGTGTACGCGTTCTGGCTGCTCGCGTTGCGGACCTCGAGCCCCTCGATCGCGATGTGCTCGGGCTGCTCGGCGTAGGGTGACGAGTGCTTCTTGCCGACCATGACCAGACCGCGGCCCTGGAGGCCGTCGTAGGGGAACTCCATCGTGGGCCGCGTGGTAGCGCCCTCGCCATCGATGATGGGCAGCTGACCGTTCGGCCCTGCGACGCCGCAGACGCGGATGGGGGCGTCTTCACGGCCGACGCCGCTCACCATGATCTTTTCTCGGTAGGGGGCCTCTCGCCAGTGGATGCGCACGGTGTCGCCGGCCGCCAGCTTCTCCCACGGAACATCGCCGAGCTTCTCGAGCTTTTTTGTGACCTTGAAGCCCTTCGTGTCGGTCGGGAAGAGGACGAGCGAGATGCCCTTGAAGCCGTCGCCGCCGGTCCGGACCGCGAGCGTGATGAAGTCCGCGCGCGTGCCGTTG
>CALKVR010000478.1 GCA_938004815.1 uncultured Polyangiaceae bacterium
CGATGACCCCACCCATCGCCGCCGAGCTGGCGCTCAGCTCCAGCTCGCGCCCGATGACCCCACCCATTGCCCCTGTTGCGACGCCGTTTGCGCGGAGACCTCAATCGGGGTGCCGACGGTATGCGCCGACCTGGGACACGAGCTTCAAGAAACGCTGCAGCGGCGTCAGCTCGGCGTCGCGACGAAACGCGGCGATCTCTTGTCCGGTCTGCGCCCTGCGCTCGGATCCGAGCGCGACGAGCGCGGTGACCTCATCGGGATCGAAGAAGGTGCCGTGCTCGCAGACGTCGACGGTGATGGGCAGCACCGTGGGGCGCGTCGAGGTGAGGGCGCGCCGGCAGACCGGGCACGCCCGGTCGAGCTTCGCGGGCTCACAGTATCCCGACCGAGGTCTTGGTCGAGGCCGCGGCGCCTGGGTCGGAACCTCCCCACGACAGGGTCGTTCAAAGGTTCCTCCCCACCCATCGTAGGGGCGCGGCATGGCTCCCTCGTCGAAACCTTCAAGCAGCCTGATCCACGTCCTGGTCGGCGCGACGCTGTCGCTTGCGCTCCTCGCCTGTGTGCCCCCGGCCGCGGCACCGGATGCCACCACGATGGCCGCACCCGCTCAGCCGATGGAGGTCGCCGTGGCGCCGCCCACCGCGTCGACCGCGCCGGCGGACGAGCGGCCGAGCGCGCACGACGCATGCGCCAAGACTACGCCCACCCCACGGCCTCCCGAGTATTTCGAGCCGATCGGCGTCGCGAGCTGCGACGACTACATCCGCGTGTGGAACGACTGCTATCGGGACCCGTCGGCGAGAGCGGCGGCGCAGCCCGGGATCGACGCGATGACCAAGGCCTGGCGAGATGCGGCCGACATGGGCGGCGCGGCGCGCGACGCGCTCTCCACAGGGTGCCAGCAAGCATTGGACACTTTTCCGCGGGACGCTTGCCGCTGAACGCGGCGCGGTGGTCCGGCGGGCGTCGACGGGAAAGGGCGGGATCGCCGACAGTCGAGGCGCCTTCCCGGACATTTCCTGACCTCGCGGGCGCACGCGGCGCTTCTCGTCGGCGACGAGCGCGGCTATCTGGATGGGATGCTGACGGGCGACGACGGCCGGAACGGCACGCCCGTGAACGACTCGGGGTTCGATGTCGTGGCGAGCGCGCGGCGGGCATTGGCCGCGCTCGGTGGTGACTCGCAGGAGCTGGGGCGCGAGCGGTTCGCGTCGGGCGGGGTGCTGACGTTGGCGCTCCGGGGTGACCGGTTGATCTCGGCTCAGGTGAAGAGCGAGCGGCCGGGGCGGCGGTTCATCGTGCACGGCGCGGTCGATCGTCCGCTCTTTTGCACATGCGCTTGGGGGCGGGCGTGCAAGCACGTGGCGGCGGTGCTGTACGCGCTCGTCGCCGGTCGGGCGATGCACGCGGGCCCGGCCCCGGCGCCGACGACGCCTGTCAGGGACGAGGCGTGGCGGGCTCGGCGCTGGGCGCAGAGCCTCGGGCCGCTGCCGCCGCTCTCGAACGACGAGCGGGTGGTGTTCGTGCTCGATCCGCGGCCGATCGCGAAGCTCTCGTTGGCGGCGCAAAAGCTGCTCGTGTCGGGGCGGCTGGGAAACGTGCGGCGGTTGGGGCGCGAGCGGGTGCAGGCGGTGATCGACGGTCGCGCCGGCGACGCCGACACGCTCGCTGCGGTGACGTCGATCCCCTGGGCGGCTGATGGCGCGCTGCGGCTCCGCGGGCGGCTCGGCGGGCGCGCGCTCGCCGACGCGTTCGAGTCGGGGCGCCTCTATGCCGACGACGGCGCGGGGCCCCGCTCCGTCGAGGCGGGCGCGACGATCGCAGGGCGACTGGGCTGGCGCCCGATTGGCAGGTCACAGCGCCCGGTGATCGAGGTCGATCGCGAGGTGGAGATCATCGGGGTGACGCCACTCGCATATTGGGATTCGGAGCGCGCGTGTATTGGTCGCGTCGATGTGCCCGGCGTCTCCGAGGCGATCTCGATCGCTTGGTTGGAGGGTCCGTCGATCGACGAGCGAGACCTCGGCACGATCGCGCGCGAGCTCGAGGGCAAGCGCGTGCCCGTCCCGGTGACGGTGAAGTGGGAGACAATCGGCGGCAAGCCGACGGGGGTGCTCACGCTGCGTGAGGTGGCGGGGCCAGACGGGCCCGAGCGGTTTGGTGAGCTCGCGTTTCGCTATGGCGACGTGCTCGTGAGCGGCGAGCAGCGCGTCGTGCGCCCGAGCCCGTCGCGCCACGTGACCGTCACTCGCAATGCGTCCGACGAGGCGGCGATCCGCGCTCGCCTCTACGACTACGGCTTCTTTTCTCCGTACCGCCTGGATGGCGGCTCGCGCTGGCTCTTGCGCGGCGTGCAGGAGGGGCTCGAGCTCTTGATGGATGGCCACCGCAAGCTCGGCGGGCCCGATCTCGAGGTCGTCGTCGACCCGTCGCTGTCGCTCACGATCCTCGAGGACGAGGATTGGTTCGCCGACATCGAGTCCACCGAGACGGATTGGTTCGAGCTCGATCTGGGGATCGTGGTGGGCGGCGAGCGCGTCAGCCTGCTGCCCGCGCTGCTCTCGGTGTTTCGCGCGCCGCCGGCCGAGGGCGCGCCGATCTTCGCGCCGCTCGCCGACGGGCGCTACGTGCTCGTGCCTCGCGAGCGGATCGAGCCGCTCGCCGCGCTGCTCACCGAGCTCGCCGCCGAGCCCGAGGGCAAGGGGCAGCGCCGGCTCTCGCGGCTGCGCGCGATGGATATCGCGGCGGTGCTGCGCGCCGAGCAGGGCACCGCCGCCGCGTTGCGCAAGCTGCGTGACGAGCTCGCGAGCGCGCCGTCGCTCGGGGCGCTGCGTTTGCCGCGCACGTTTCGCGCCGAGCTTCGGCCCTATCAAGCGGCGGGGGTACGCTGGCTCGATCGCCTGCGCAAGGCGGGGCTCGGCGCGGTGCTGGCCGACGACATGGGGCTCGGCAAGACGGTGCAGGCGCTGGCGCTGCTCGCGCTCGCGTCCAAGGCCAAGGGCGAGAAGCTGCCTTCGCTCGTGGTCGCGCCGACGAGCGTGCTCCTGTCGTGGCAAGAGCAGACCGCGCGCTTCGCGCCCTCGCTCCGCGTCGTCTTGTGGCACGGCGCCGATCGCGGCCGGCAGCGCGCACAGATCCCCGACGCCGATCTGGTGCTCACGAGCTACGCGCTCGTCGTCCGCGATCGTGAGGAGCTCGTAACGAGCCGAAGATGGAGCACCGTCGTCCTCGACGAGGCGCAGGCGATCAAGAACGCCAAGACCGCGCTCGCGACGGCGGTGCGTGAATTCACGGCCCGGCAGCGCATCGTGCTCACCGGCACGCCGATGGAGAACCACCTCGGTGAGCTCCACAGCATCGTCTCGTTCGCCGTCCCCGGCGCGCTCGGCAGTGACCGCGCGTTCCGCGCCGCGTACCGCGTGCCGATCGAGCGAGCGCGCGCCACCGGCCCGCTCGAGAGCCTGCGGCGCCGGCTCGCTCCCGTGCTGCTCCGCCGGACCAAAGAGCAGGTCGCGAGCGATCTCCCCGAGAAGACGACGATCGATCACGTGGTCGAGCTCGAGGGCCCGCAGCGCGACATCTACGAGGCCGTGCGCCAGCTGATGGTCAAAGCCGTCCGCGACGAGATCAAGAAAAAGGGCTTCGCGCGCTCCAAGATCATCGTGCTCGACGCGCTCCTCAAGCTGCGCCAGGTCTGCTGCGATCCACGCCTGCTCAAGGCCGCCGCCGCCAAGCGCGGCGCCAAGAGCGCCAAGCTCGAGGCCTTCGCCGAGATCGTCGAGACCCTCGTGAAAGAGGGCCGGCGCATGCTCGTCTTCTCCCAGTTCACGAGCATGCTCGGGCTCATCGGCGAGCGCCTCGACGCGATGCGCATCCCCTACGTCACGCTCACCGGCGCCACGCGCGACCGCGGCGCCGTCGTCGACATGTTTCGCCGCGGCACCATGCCCGTCTTTCTCATCAGCCTGAAGGCCGGCGGCACCGGCCTCAACATCGTCGAGGCCGACACCGTCATTCACTACGATCCGTGGTGGAACCCCGCCGTCGAGGCCCAGGCCACCGATCGCGTCCACCGCATCGGCCAAACCAAGCCCGTCTTCGTCTACCGGCTCCTCACCCGCGACACCGTCGAGCAAAAGATCGTCGAGCTCCAAACCAAAAAGGCGAGCCTCGCCCGCGGCCTCCTCGACGGCACCTTCGAGCTGCCCCAGCTCGACGAGGCGACGATCGATGCGCTGTTGGCGCCTCTGCCGGAGTAGGCCCGCGAGCGCGAGCTACATGCACCCGCCGCCGATGAAGCTCCACCCGCTCGAGCCCTGGCAGATGTGGGTCTCGAAGCAGCTCGACATGGTGGGGTAGTTGCAGATCTTGTCGAGCTCGTCGCACGCCTCGCCGCTCGCGGGTGGAGCGGGCGGGCAGCCGTGCTCGGGGAGGGCGACGTCGGCGCAGAGGATCGAGCCGCCGCACGCCTGGGCGACGTAGCAGCTCGCGTCGGCGGGGCAGTCGCTGACCTCGACGTCGCCGGCGTCGCACACGGGCGGGTCGCTGCAGCCCGCGCTCATGCAGACGATGCTGCCGGAGCAACCGGACACCTCGTAGCAGGACGCGTTGCTCGGGCAGGTCTCGACCTCGACGTCGCCGGCCGCGCAGCTCTCGCCATCGCACGGCGCGCAGCCGTGACCCTCGTCGCGAAAGAATGCCCATTTGCTGGGGGCGCCCGCCTCCGGGTAGACCGGCTCGCACCGGTACACCTTGGTGCAGTCGGTCGTGCCGCCGTAGCTGCACGTCTCGAAGTCGGCGAGGTCGCAGCTGTCCCCTTCGGACGGGCGCTGCGCGGGGCAGGCCTCTGCGCAGCCGGCGCCCTCACAGGTCGACACGTCGTCGTCGTCCTCTTCGACGACGGTGCTGCCACAGGCGGCCGAGAAGCCGGCCGCGACGACGAGTAGAAGAAGGATCGAAGAACGCACGATGCGATCTTCAGCAGGGATCGTGCCGAGCCCTGGTCGCGCTGTTTCAGCGGATATCGCGCGGAATGGATGGCGAGGCTGTGCCACGCCGTGCCGGACCAGCGGTCCGCGTCCGCCCTCGCTACGCGCGCTCGGCGGCGCGGCGCCGCCGACGGAATGCGATCGCGAGGGCGAGAGCGGCCGACCAGCCGGTGGCCGCGCGGTCGCCCTGACCGGCCGCGGAGCAGCCGCCACCCGCGTCGTCTTCGGCCCCGCTGCCGCCACCTGCACCGCCGACGCCAGAGCTGGCGCTGGATCCGGAGGCCGTTGCGCTGGGCTCGCCGCCCCCACCGCTCGAAGCGCTCCCGCTCGAGCTCGTCGCGCCGCCGCCGGCGCCGCTCTCGAGCGCAAGGTACGCGGCGCCGAGACGCTCGCCGATGGTGAGGTAACCCTCGCTCGTGAAGTGCAGACCACCGGGCTCGTCGGGCGCGACGTCGTCGACGTCGACGAGCGCGATGGCCGGGTCGGTGGCGGCGACGCTCGTCTGGGCATCACGCACGGCGGCGACGCCCGCATCGGGGAGCTGCCCGCCGTTGGTCGCGGCTGCATTCAATGACAATTTTGTCATGACAAAGGGGAGCGCGGGCTCGCCGAGGTCGCTGCGCAGATCGGCGATGAAGCCGCGCAGATGCTCCTCGTAGGTGTAGGCGGCGCTCCAGCCCGCCTCGTTCTCGCCCTGGAGCCACACGACGGCGGCGATGCGGTAGGTGTCGCCGCGAGCCGTGAGCCGCGACAGCGCGCTATCGAGACGCGTGACCTCGGCGGGGTACGCGAGCTCGGGATAGGTCGCGGTGTCGAGCGAGCCGAGCAGCGCGTGGTAGAGCTGCGACTTCTCCGGGTAGTCGGGGTCGGGGGCGACGCCGCGCTCCCAATGCTCGAGGATGTTGGTGCCGCCGCCGCACGCCTTGAGCACGGCGACGCGCTCGCCGGGCATGCCGTCGGCGACGGCACGGCCGAACGACAGCTCGGGGCCGAACCGTCGCGGGCCACCG
>CALKVR010000479.1 GCA_938004815.1 uncultured Polyangiaceae bacterium
GGATCGAGGGCTCGTTCTCGTCGCGGGCGATCGCGTCGAGCACGTCGCGGACCGCGGCGTCGGACGGAGCGAGGCGTGCGGCCATGCCGATGGCCCGGCGTCGGACGTAGGCGGGGGCGCCGGGGTCGGTGGCGATGTCGAGGAGCGCGGTGAGGTCGGTGCCGCCGGCGGCCTCGAGCGCGCCGAAGTAGTCGAGGCTCGAGCCGTGCGGGCAGCCGACGCCGGCGAGGTGGGCGGCGGCGCTGGTCGGGACGCGGCTCTGCCAAGCGCCGCCGTTACGTGAGGGCGGGGCGCGGTGGGCGCGGCCGGGCTCGATCGTTGCGGCGTCGGCGCCGCCCTGGTCCTGCGCGAAGCGCGCTGCGATCGGGGCCATGGGCGGCTCGCCGGGGGCAAACGAGCCGCGATAAATGGTGCTGCCCTGGAGGACGCGGGTCTGAAGCGGCGTGAAGAGCGCGGCCCCGCTGCCGCCGCTCGGGAACATGATGTTGTCGAAGTCGGGGCAATCGCCGCCGAGGGCGAAGACGTCGGGGCAGAGGGGGGTGTCGTCGAGCGCGTCGCCGAGCGAGGGCTCGAACTCGCTGGTGTGGAACAGGCCGCCGAAGTGCCCGGCCTCGTGCGCGAGGACGATCGGATCGAAGAACGGATCGTCGAACCACATCCACACGACGCCGGACATGGTGGAGCCGGGGGAGACGGGCGCGCCCGGGGCACCTAGCGAGAAACCGCCGGCGCCGGCGAACTGGCCCTCGATCGACGCCGTCAGCATGATGTTGAGCGACGGGATCGTGGGGACGATCGACGTCTCGGCGGTGTAGTCGAAGATGTTGTTCTCATCGACGGTGAGGTACTGCGCACCGACGTCGAAGAAGCGCACGTCGCCGAGCTGGATACCGGCCCAATCCGTGTACGCCGCGTCGAGGACGTCGAGGACGTCGTTCTGCGAGACGAAGCCGCTGGGAATGAAGATGTTCACGTCGAGCACGCCGCCGTGGAAATTGCCGTCGACGGTTCTGCGCTGCCACACCGACGCGTTGGCGGTGCCCATCACCTGGTAGTCCCAGGACCAGGTGCCGGGGGCGACCGGGAACGCCTCGGGGTGCGAGACCTGGGGCGTCGGCTGCGCGATGGTCCCGAAGAACTCGTAGGTGAACCCGTTCGAGGGCACGAACGAACCGATCACGGTGCTGCCGCTCGGAGCGCCCTGGCGCGTGATGCTCACGTCGGCGAAGGGGTTGGGCGCTTCGAGCACGAGCGTGAGGCCGAGCGTCCCGGTGTCGGCTTGCGCGCTGACGGTCCCGCTCGGGAGGTTCACCCCCAATGGGATCTCGATCAGGTTCTCGCCGCTCGGCTGGACGCTGCTCGTGCTCGACACGCTCGACGTCGCGGTCTGGCTCGAGCTGACCACGACCGACGATGAAGACTTGGTCGTCGTGGTGCCCGGCGCGCCCCCCGAACCCCCGTCACCGTCGTCTTCGACGAACACGACGTTGCCGCCGCACGCCGCGGCGAGGGACACGATCGAAAGAGGGGCAAGCAGGCGCATGGGGCAACGATACCAGCCGCCGCGCACCCCGCGCCTCAAGCCTCCTCACGAAGAGATCAAGAAATCGCGCTGCCCCGGTAGACCTCATCGACGACGAGGTCGGCACCCAGGCTCGGCACCGCGACGGCACCGCTCGCGATCCCGACGCGCACGGCCCACTCGCCGTCGCTCGCAGCACGTTGATGCACGGTGATGCGTCGCTCTCTGTGCGACACGATCACGACCTCCCGCAGCGTCGGGATCGTCTTGTAGCAAGCCAGCTTGTTCCCGGTGTCGAACTCCTCGGAGGAGTCGCTTGTGACCTCCACGAGCACGGTCGGGTTGAGTGCGGTGGCGTTGGGGCTCGGCGGGTGCTGCTGGAGCGGGCCGCAGACCACCGCGCCGTCCGGGAACGTCGCGAGTCCTGCCGCCTCGACGTAGACGCGGAGATCAGACGTGTGCACCCGGCAGGGCTTGTCGCCGATCGCGTTTCGGAGGGCCCACAGCACCGAGGCGGCGAGGGCGGAGTGCTCCTCCGAGCCCCCCGCCATCGCGTAGATCTCGCCGTCCAAGAACTCGTGCTTGGTCGGGCTCTCGCGCTCGAGCGCCACGTAATCCGCGTAGGTGTAGCGGTGCAGGGGCCTCGCGGTGGTCACGCCCGAAAGCGTACCACCTAGACCTCGCCCAGTGAGCCTGTCGCGGTACTACGCGTTCACGGGCGAGATGCCCGCGAGCTCCATGTGCTTGGCTCGCTCTTTCTCGCGGTCGAGGTGGGCGTACTTGGCCTCGAGCTTGTCGACGTCGACCTGCAGGATGCGCCCCCAGAGCATGAACACGACCGGCAGGAACGAGTCGTAGCAGTTCGCCTGGATGACCGGGTCGTAGTGCTTGTACGCCGCCTCGTGGAACGAGCGCAGGTTGTACCAGGGGATACCGGGATACTTGTGGTGCTCGTTGTGGAAGCTGACGTTGTTCCAGAGGAAGTTGAGGAAGTGCCGCTTCGTCGCGTAGGTGCGTGAGCTGTACGCGTCGTCGTCGCCCGGCTCCATCTCGTAGTGCTCGATGAGCGAGGTGATGCTCGCGAAGATGGAGCCGAAGATGAACGGGATGCCGTAGAAGAACAGCGTGAACTGCCAGGGCAGGTAGTAGAACGCCGCGAACGCTGCGCCCCAGAACACCAAGAGCTCGATGTTCATCCGCACCTGCTTGGCGAACGAGAGCCGCCGCCGGTACCGGAACATCTGGAAGAGAAAGTAGATCGGGTAGGCGAACGAGTAGACCGCCAGGAGCAGCGCCTTCGCCAACGCGGGGTTCTTCGTGTAGTCGGTGACCACGAAGTTGTCGACGTCGGGGTACGTGTTCGTGATGCGGTGATGGTGCAGGTGATAGTTGCCGTAGAGCGTGTAGCTCATCCCCGTCGGCGCCCAGCACAGGTACCCGATCAGGTACGAGCCGACCTTCGACTTGAGGACGGTGCCGTGGACGGCGTCGTGCGCGATGGCGCCGAGGCCCCGGACGATCTGCGCGATCAGGAGCGACATGAGGACGCCGACCGGGACCCAGTACGGGGTGCCCATCGAAAACCAGATCGCCGCGCCGGCCGCCGCCCAGAGCCCGAACAGGAACGGGATCTTGAGGAGGTAGACGGGGTTCCGGCGGTAGGCCGCCTGGAGGATCTCTCGGGGGACGTCGTTCATTCCAGCTGCTGCCATCGGTCCGCTCCGGGGCCGGACCTTAGTCCACGCCCGTTCAGAAAGACAAGGCTGTGATACCTTGCCGCGCGCCATGCGCACGCTCGCGATCGACGTAGGGGGCAGTGGGATCAAGGGGTCGGTGCTCGACGCCGAGGGCAGGCCGGTGACGGAGCGGCACCGCATCGCCACCCCGCGGCCCGCGACGCCCGAGCCGGTCTTTGCCGTGGTGTACGAGATTGCGCGCCTGGCCGGTGACTTCGACCGCATTTCCTGCGGGTTTCCCGGGGTCGTCCAGGAGGGCGTGATCAAGACGGCCCCCAACCTGGACGGGCTCTGGGGTGGGTTCGAGGCCCAGACCGAGCTCGAGCGGCGGCTCGGCAAGCCTGCCCGCGTAGCGAACGACGCAGACGTCCAGGGCCTGGCCGTCATCGAGGGTAGGGGCGTCGAGCTCGTGCTCACCCTGGGCACCGGGATGGGTAGCGGGCTCTACGTGGACGGGCGGTGCGCCTGGAACCTCGAGCTCGGCCACCACACCTACGACGGCGACGAGTCGTACGAGGACCGGGTCGACGACCGCGCCCGCAAGCAGATCGGCAACAAGAAGTGGCGCAAGCGCGTGCGCTCCGTCATCGACAAGCTCGAGCCCATCTTCAACTACCGGCGCCTGTACCTCGGCGGCGGGAACGCCGCGCGCCTCGATCCGAGCGAGCTGCCCGCGAACGTGACGATCGTCGACAACGCCGCCGGCGTGCTCGGCGGCGTGAAGCTGTGGGGGTAAGATGCTTCGATGCGCGTCTCTCTGGCTTGCTCGGCGTTCTGCTTGGCGCTCGTCCCCGCTCTCGCCTACGCCCTCCAGCAGCCTGACGGGACGGTCATCCCGACCACGAACAGCCTGCAGGTCCTGTTCGATGGCCGGGGCGAGGCGATAAACGCGCTGAACGACGCGGCCACGACGCCCGAGACGTTCACGCCGAGCTGCGAGCTCACGTTCGAGGTCCTCCAGCGCAACGCCGGCTACCAGAACTCGTTCGGCTGGTACAACGTGACCGGCGTCAAGCCCACGCCTGCCGAGCTCCACGAGTTCATCGCGTGCAACGACGCCGTCGGCACCGTCAAGGTGCTCGACATCAAGAGCGACCCCAACTGGGCCGGGGGGCAAGTGGGGTTCTACGAGGCGGCCGGCTCGGGGTGCCCGACCACGACCTCGAACGAGAACGTGTTCTTCAGCGAGAAGGCCTACAACCCCGACTCGAGCCAGCAGAACCCGTACATCCACTTGCTGACGTACAACAGCACCGTGACCGACAAGGCCTTCTACTTCGCGTGGGAGGACCTGCTCACCGGCAACGACAACGACTTCGACGACCTCACGATGTTCGTGACCGGCATCACCTGTACCGGCGGCGGTGTTCCTTGCGACACCGGGCAACAGGGCGTCTGCGCGTCGGGCCTCTTGCAGTGCCAGAGCGGCGCGCTGGCGTGCGTGCCCACGATCGCCCCGCAGACCGAGTCGTGCGACGGCTTCGACAACGACTGCAACGACCTCATCGACGAAGGCGACCTCTGCGAGACCGGGTTCGTCTGCGACCAGGGCAACTGCGTTCCGGCTTGCGGCTCTGGCGAGTTCCCGTGCCCCGACGGCACCACGTGCGTCGAAGAGCTCTGCATCGACGTCGACTGCGTGAACGTCGACTGCCCCACCGGCGAGAAGTGCGTCGAGGGCGAATGCATCGGGCCGTGCGAGAACGTCGTCTGCCCCTTCGGCAAGGTCTGCCAGCTCGGCGTCTGCCTCGACCCGTGCGCACCCATCACGTGCGATGCCGAGCAGGTCTGCGTCGCCGGCGTCTGCCTCGACAAGTGTCCCTGCCGCGACTGCGCGATGGGGGAGCTGTGCCAGGTGGACGGGACGTGCGTTGCCGCAGCCTGCGACATGGTCACCTGTCCGGCGGGGCAGCACTGCGACCCGGTCTCGGGACAGTGCACCGACGACTGTCTGGGGGCGATGTGCCCGCTGGGGCAGGTCTGCATGGCGGGTGAATGCGTGCCGGACACCTCGGGGAGCGGCGGAGGAAGCGGCAGCGCGTCGAGCGGCGGCCTCGCCCAGGGCTCGGCGTCGTCGACCGGCTCCGGGAGCGCGTCATCGGGCGCCGGCACCGGCGGCGGCGGTGGCGATGGAGCTTCGGGCGGCTCGTCGGGCGGCTGCGACTGTCGCGCGGCGACCACACGCGCTGATCCTGGAGCCGCGATCGGATGGCTCGCGGTCGGCCTCGCCGGCTTGATGCGGCGGCGGCGCCGGCGCGCGTCGTAACGCGCCGCGGCGACGGCCAACGCTGCACGCCGAGGGATATCCCTTGATGCTCCAACGGTTTTGGCCCCGCCGCGAACCGGGCGAGCTGTGCCTGCCGAAAAGGCTTGGGCCTGACCCTTTTCGAAGCTAAGCGTTACCATCACGGTTCGCATCGGAGGACGCCATGGCCCTCGACATCCGCACGACCAAGACGACCCACCCGAAGGC
>CALKVR010000480.1 GCA_938004815.1 uncultured Polyangiaceae bacterium
GGGTGGCCGAAGATCAGGCGCGCCGCCTGGGCGACGCCGGAGGCGCGCGAGACGTCGCGCACGATCGCGATCCACTCGTGGAAGGCGACCGTGAAGATGTCGCGCCGCTCGAGCGGCTTGGTGAGGCCATAGACGACCGGCTCGTCCTCGGCCTGGAACGTGCCGAAGAGGCGGTCCCACACGATGAAGATGCCGCCGTAGTTCTTGTCGAGGTAGCGGGCGTTCGAGCCGTGGTGCACCCGGTGGTGAGACGGCGTGTTCAGCACCCACTCGAGCGGGCCGAGGCGGCCGACGAGCTCGGTGTGAATCCAGTACTGGTAGATGAGGCTGACCGTGTGCGCGACGAGGATCATCTCGGGGCGAAACCCGAGGAGGGGGAGCGGCAGCCAGAACACGAGCACGGGGAGGTGCGTCCACGGCTGACGGAGGGCCGTCGTGAGCGTGAACTGCTCGCTCGAGTGGTGAGCCTCATGCGTCGCCCAAAAGAACCGGCATACGTGCGAGATGCGGTGCGCCCAGTAAAAGACGAAGTCGTCGGCCAAGATGAGCAGCGCCCACGCGAGCCAGCCCGTCCCGAGATCGATGACGCGGTGCTCGTAGAGGACGAACGAGAGCGCGAGCTGCGCGCCCTGGATGGCGAGGTTGATGACGAGATTGCCGACACCGAGCCCGACGCTCGTCGCGCCGTCTCTGTAGTCGAAGGGGAGGCCGCGGCGGCGGCGGAGCCACGCCTCACCGACCAAGGTCAGCAGAAAGAACGGGATCGCGAAGAGGATCAGGAGGGACATGCCGGCACCTCGGGATCGTCATCGCACACAACATAAAAAGTGACAAGTCACTTTTTATGTTGCCGCGACGTCCTGGCCCCGCGCGGCCCCGTCGAGCTACGGCGTCTCGAGGATGAGGTCGATGTTGAGCGCGACGGGGGGGTAGCCCATGTTCGCGTTGGAGGTCGTGAGCTCGAGGTGGTTCGTCCCCGCGACGAGGTCCTGCACGGCGACGTCGAGAATGAGCGAGCGGGTGCCCGCGTTGGGCAGATCCGCCATCATCTGGAGCTCGCTCGGCGTCAGGGTGCGGGCCTGCCACGCGCCGCCGTTGATGCGGTAGTTCAGCGCGTAGTCGGCCGGCGGCGTGCTTCCGGCGAAGTGCAGGTTCCAGTTCTGGAGCGCGATCCGGGCGCCGGTCGCGCCCTGGACGTCGACGCCGTGGATCTCGATCGTCTGGGCCGGCCCGTCGGCGGCGTCGGCGAGCCGGTAGGCGACGTTGGTCTTGCCCGAGGCCGTGGGCGTGAGCGAGTCGAGCGCCTCGTACTCGCGAAACGCGCCCACGATCGCGGGGCCGTCGAAGCCCAGGTTGTCCCAGCGCGCGACCCACGCGTCCATCTGCTCGTCGCTGTACTTGAGCGTGGCGTGGTTGTGGGTGCTGAAGTGGACGTAGCCTCGCGAGAACGGGAGCGCGACGTCGGCCGAGCCGATCAAGACAGCTTCGCCGAACGTGAGCCCGTCGTCGGACGGGGGCGTGGCCCACACCTCGATGTGGCTCTCGGAGAGCCGGACCTCGAAATGGTTGAGCTTGCCCTGGACGGTGGGGACGCAGCTCTCGCCGTACGTCAGAACCTGGGTCTGACCGAAGTCGTCGTAGACGATGATGTCGCTGACGCCGACGTTGCCGCCGCCGCAGTTGTGGTAGAGCTGCACCTCGATCCCGTTCTGCGGGATGGACCCATTCTCGTAGTTCTCTTGAATGGTGAACGACGGGGCGGGCGTGGGGAGCTCGGTGATCTCGACCGAAATCCAGCCATGGTTGCCGATGTTGTACCCCTCGGCGTCGAAGACGATGGTTCCGGTTCGGCCGGCGAAGTCGAACGGTTGCCGCGCGCGGTACGAGTTCTGCCCGTAGTTCTGGGCCGCGGTCGCGACGAGCAGGTGGTTGCTCTGGATCTGGTCGTTGCCGTCGCAAACGAGCGTGTCTTGGTCGACCGCGACGCGGTCGGGCAAGCCGCTCCGGCAGCTCCCGATGGTGGCGAGGCCGATCGCGACCGCCTCGTCGTCATTGGTGGGCCCGCCGATGTTGCACATCCGCGCCGCGCTCCACTTCTGGGGGTCCAGCTCTCCGCCGCGCGTCGTGGCACCGGCGGGCGCGTCGAAGGTGTCGCAGAACGCGGCCGAATCGAGGCCACACCCGGGCGGCCCGGGAGGATACGTCTTGCCGCCCCCGCTCCCGGTGTCGCCGCTCGACGCCCCCGTGCTCGCCGCCGACGACTGCGCTGCCCCGCCCAGCCCGCCGGCCCCGGCGCCGTCGGCGTCTTCCGCATCTCCCGCGGCGTCGTCACAACCGGTGGCCGCGAACAGGGTGAGCGCGGCCCACAATCCAATTCGAAGTATCATTTGCGCTCCGTCGAACGAGCTCGGTTTGCCGCGTAGTCGAACCCGGCGCGTTGAATGGCGTCGGGCAGAACGACCTCGCCGCAGTCCCAATGCCAAATGTAGAAGCTCAGGGTCGCCGCCGAGTACGTGAGCCCGGCGGGCTGAAACGGCAGCGGCTCACCGATCGGCGACCAAGACAGCGCACCGTCGGATGAGACCGCGAGCCGGCCTTCCCGGAAGCTGACGAGGCGGCCGTCGGGCAGCTCGACCGGAGTCACCGCCGCGATCGGCTCGTCCAGACGGGTGAAGCTCGCGCCTGCATCCGTGCTCTTGGCGAGGGCGCCGTCACCGAGCGGCCAATAGATCGCGCCGTCCGACGCCCACAGCGGCGCGGCCTGGGCCGGAAGATCGCTCACCTCATCCCAGCTCGCGCCGCCGTCCGTCGTTCGCCAGATCCCGCACGTACCGTCGCCCCAGCCACAGGCACCTACCAGGTGGGTCTGGGCGTCGAGCACCAGCGGGTAGCTCGAGAAGTGCGCGGTCGCCGGCAGGTTGTCGCCGACGTCGGTCCAGCTCTGGCCGCCGTCGGTCGAGCGGTAGAGCGTCTGCTTCTGCTCGTGCCCGCCGGCGAGGAGCGTGTTGCGGTCAGGGTCGGTGAAGTCGACGCTGACCAGATCGTTGTGTCCGATCTCGCCGAGCTGCTCGAACGTCGTGCCCACGTCGGATGACTTGAAGATGCCGGCGCCGTTGTAGATCCCCGATACCCAGAACGCGTCGGGGTCCTCGGGATCGTGAACGATCGACGACGGCCGGTTGGTGATCGTGGCGGAGCTCGGCGCCGTGCCGAGCGGCGCCCAGCTCTGCCCGCCGTCGATCGTCGCCCAGAGCCCCTTCAGCGCAACCCCCGCCACGACCTGCGGCGAGCACGGGGTTGCGACGACGATCGTCAGGTTGCCGCACTCCGACTCGATGCCGGCGAGGTTTCCGGTCACGTTCTCCCACGCCGCTCCCGGCGCCGCGCTCGGCGGGTCGGAGCAATCGGGCTGAATCGGCCCAGACCCGGTCGAGCCCGCGCTCGACGACGACGCGCTGCCGCTCGGGCTCGCGCCCGTCGAGCCGCTCGTCGCGTTCGTGTCGCCACCGGCGCTGCTGCCACCCGTGGCCTCGAGATCGGCCCCCTCGCCGGTGCACCCGAGAAGCCAGAGGCCGAGAGCGGCGGATGCGACCCGAGGGGTCGCGCGCGCGGCGGTGACCGACGTCATCTGAGAGGGTTTGCCGGCAGGGCGCCGGCTCTCTCACGAAATCGTCAGACCACCTGCGTTTTCTCAGGGGCCGTAGCGGAGCAGGACCGACTCGTACCAACCCACGAGAAACAAGCCCTCGCAGCCCAGGGCGAGCCCCGTGAACCCGCGCGGATCGAGGGCCAGGGCGCTCCCGTCGGCGATGCGGATGCGAAACACGCCCGACTCGCCCGCGACGTAGAGCACCCCGTCGAGCTCGGTCACGCCCTTGGGATCACCGAACGGGGCCTCGAACGCTTGTGGCTCTCCGCCTTGCCGGGCAAACCGAAAGACCTTGTCGTAGGTCGCCCAGACGATGGCGTCGGCGGCGACGCCTAGCGCGATCGGCTCGTCCAGGCCCGTGAGGACGACCTCGGCGCCGGCCAGGTTGCCGAGCGGCGCTCGCACGAGCTCGCCGTTCATCGCCCCCGATTGGCCCTGGTTGATCCAGTAGACGTGCTCGGCGTCGAGCGAGAGATCGACCGGCCAGTTCTGCCCCGCGAGGCGGGTCTCGGCGCCCGAGCTCTTCGTCACCTTGGCGATCTCGCCCGAGTCGGTCATCGCGACGTAGAGATCGCCCTCGTGCGACGCGATCGATATCGGGTGACCGAAGATCTTGGTCACGAGGGTCGACCCACCGCCGGCCTTCGGCACACGATGGATGTTTCCGTCGTACTCGGTCCAGTAGACGTTGTCTTGGTCGAGGGTGATGCGCTCGAGGTTGGGGACGACGTTCGCAAGCTCGACAATCGCCCCCCCGCCCTTGGGCATCTTGGCGAGCACGTCGTCCGGGCTGACGAAGTAGACGAAGTCTCCGTCGACCGCGACCGTCTCTTTGCCCATCTGCGCGACCCCGATCTCGGTGACGACGCAGGCGTGCTCGGCGCACGTACGAATGGGCGCATCGGTGGAGCAACTGGCGGGCGTGATCGAGCCGCCGTCGTCGTTGTAGCCCACCGTCACCGACACGTCGCAAGCTGCGAAGCCGGTCGCGACGAAGACGAGGGCGCCGGCGCGCCGAATCGCTCGGATCACGGAGGGCTGCCGGCTGCTTTGAGCTTGTTGGCCTGGGCCATGAGGATATCGCGCTCCTGGGCGAGCTCCCCGCGAGGATACGTCTGTTTGTGCTGCTGGAGCGAAGCGATCGCGGCCGCGTAGTCGCCGCGAATGATCGCCGCGTTCGCCGCCTCGAGGAGGATGCGCTCGGCCCGCATCGTCGACTTGCGCACCCCCGGAACCTCGGCCGACGCGCTGGACGGCGGGGCGACCGCGACCGACGCGCTCGGCGCGGGCGCCTCCTCGGACGGAGCGGCGAGGGCCGACGCGGGGGCGAGCGGCAAGTCGCTCGGGGGCGCGCTCGTCGCCGCGACCGTCGCGCTCACGATCACCGTCTTGGGCGGAGCGAACGTGGCGTGCATCGTCGCCCCGCCGGCCGCACCGAGGATCGCCGAGACCGCCGCCACCGCGAGCTTTCCCTGGAAGAACCCCGCACCGGCGGTCGCCGCCGTCGTGGCCGCGCCGCCCGCCCCGAGCGCGGGCCCCGCCGACTCCGCCCCGGGCACGGGGCCAGCCCCGCCGTCACCGCCGGGCGTGCCGCCGCCGTCGGGAGGAAGGAGCGGCCCGATGCGAGCCAAGAGGCGCGCTCTCGTCTCCGGTGCCACGGGCTCGGGCTCGCGCGCGGCGTTCAGGTAGTCGAGCAGATCGTCCGGGAGGCGGTCGGGCTCTGTCATTCGACCATCCCCTTTGCCTGGAGCCGCCTCATCTTGGCGGTGAAGTCTTCACGCGCGAGCCGCAGCCGGGAGTACACGGTGCCGAGCGGAATCCCGAGCGACCGGGCGATCTCTTCGCCCGTGGACCCGTCGATGTCGTGGAGGACGAAGACCGCGCGCCGGTCGAGCTCGATCTCTTCGAGCACCCGCTGCACCATCCGTCGCTTTCTCTCGGTCTCGTACCGGGCGTCCGGCCGCTGCCCCGCGTCCACCAGCCTCTCGGGCTCTTCGAGCGCCTCGACGCGCCGCGCCTTGCGCCGGTAGTGGCTGGCGACGCGGAAAGCGAACCCGAAGAGCCACGGTTTGATCGGGCGCGCCGGGTCGTACGTGTCGAATTGCTTGAGGACTGCGACAAACACGTCGTGCGCCATGTCTTCCACGTCGGCGCGCGCCACGCCGAGGCGCCGCAACGTTTCGAGGACGTACCCCAGCTCCCGTTCGAAGACCGTACGGAAGTCGGGGCGAGGAGAGACCGGTTCGATGGTGGCTACAGAGTTGATTGACTCGGGCGGTAAAGATCCATTCCGAAATCGCCGCGCCCCTCCGAAATCTTTTTCTCGGCCTAGGGAACGCGCATCACGAGACCCAGGCCGCCCACGAAGCCGACCCGGACGCGCGGCTCTACATCAACGACTACGAGATTCTCGAATCGGGCGATCGACTCAACACGCCTCACCAGGAACACTACTTCAAGACGGTTCAGTTCCTGCTCGACAAAGGCGCGC
>CALKVR010000481.1 GCA_938004815.1 uncultured Polyangiaceae bacterium
CGTCTTCACGGCGCCGCCCGCCGCGGCGCAGGCGCTCTCACGCGCACGCTTCGATGTGGTCGGCCTCGCCAACAACCACGCCTGGGACTACGGCGAGGCAGGGCTCTTCGAGACCTTCGAGCGCCTCGACGCAGCGTCGGTGCCGTGGGTAGGGGCGGGCCGCTCGCGCGAGGAGGCGTACGCGCCCGTGGTGCTCGAGCGGAACGGGCAGCGCATCGCGTTCGTCGCTGCGACCGGCGTGTGGAACCAAGCCTTCTCGCCGCACCCGGGCAAGGAGCGGATCGCGGACGCCCGTGCCGAGGATCTCTACGCCGCGATACGCGCTGCTCGCGACGTCTCGGGCGTCGATCGCGTCGTCGTCAGCTACCACGGCGGTGACGAGTACCTCGCGGAGCCGCTGCCCGGCACGAGGGCGCTCTTGATGGGGGCGCTCGACGCGGGCGCCGACGCGGTGATCGGGCACCACCCCCACGTCGTGCAGCGCGTCGAGGTCCACGGCGGCAAGCCCATCCTCTACAGCCTGGGCAACCTGCTGATGCGTGTCGTCACCGAGCAACCCTGGACCGAGTACGGCATCACCGCGCGGCTCACGTTCCCCGAGGGCAGCGGCGCCATCGCGGTCTCGATTTGCCCTCACCGCACGCTCGGCCTCGACGCGATCCCGCTCGCGCGAGACCCGCTGCGCGAGGTCACCGGCCGCTTCTTTCGCGCGCGGTTCGAGCGGTTGCTCGCGGTGGGCGGGAGGGTCGATCCGGCGAGCGCGGTCGTGATGGGTGAACTCGGCGCCGACGGGTGCGCCGAGCTGAAGCCGTCGCCACGCGATAGCGCGGTCGGCCGATAACGCGCGGCCACGGCGGCGGTAACGTATGGGAACCAACGAGTCGTTGACCAATCAGACGGCCGTGCGGTATTCCATGGTTTAGTGTGGGGCGGGTTTCTCACGAGGCCGTGCAACGCCCACGAATGGTCGACGAAAGTATGGAGGCAACGGGATGACCCATCACTCTACCGTTCTCGCGGGGGTCGCCGCGGCGGCTGGTCTGCTCACGTCGGTATCGGGCTGCGGCGACGATTCAGGGAGCGGGGGGTCGACCAGCGGCAGCCCCACGAGCAATGCGAGCTCGAGCTCCAACGCCAGCAGCACGGGCAGCTCCTCGGGTACGAGCCTCGAGGATCTGCTCGATGCCCTCGCCGACCTCGCCAGCCTGGTCGACGCGGACTCGGTCGCGGCGACGTTCTGCGCCGGCGTCGACGAGAACCCGAACTACACCTCGAATACCGTGTTCTCGACCGGCGGTAAGGCCGCGTTCGCCGGGCTCATTCGTGACGCTTATGGCGCGAGCACGACCCTGCAACAGTACGTGCAGATGTCAGGCTATTGGGCCGCGTCGGGCGAGCCGCTGACGCCCGACGAGGTGATCACCCAGACCGACAACAGCTGCGAAACGAACATCGGCTTCATCAACGCAGTCTGTTTCGCGACGGGCCCGCAGTATACGTCCGGCGGCAGCTACATCGCGTCCGAGGCCGAGAACACCGGGGGGTGCGACGAGGCCAAGCTCTGACCTGAGGGAGAGGCGTGGGCTACATCATCGAGACGGGATCGACGTCGATGAGGGCGCGCGCGCGCCGGTCCACGTCGCGCAGCATCGGCTCGATCGCCGCCAGGCACGCTCGCAGCGGGCCGCGGTCGGCGGATCGTAGGAGCACCCGAAAGCGGTAGCGCGCGCGGAGGCGGGCGAGAGGCGCGGGCGCCGGGCCGAGGACGTCGACCTTGGCCGCGCGCGCCGGCGCGGTGGCCATGCACGCGCGCGCCAGATCGTTCGCGGTCTTGCGGGCGATGCCGGCGTCGATGGCCTCGATGCGCAGCAGCGCGAGCTTGGCGAAGGGCGGGTAATGGACCTCGGCGCGGTCCTTGAGCTCGCTCTTCAAAAAGCCCTCTACGTCGTGGCGGGCGGCGAGCACGATCGCGGGGTGCTCGGGGTTGCGCGTCTGGATGAGCACCTTGCCCGGCCGCTCGTGGCGGCCCGCGCGGCCCGCGACCTGCACCAGCAGCTGAAACGCGCGCTCGCCAGCCCGAAAGTCGGGCATCGAGAGGGCCGCGTCGGCGTTGACCACGCCGACGAGGGTGACGTTCGGGTAGTCGTGGCCCTTGGTCACCATCTGCGTGCCGACGAGGATGTCGATCTCACCGTCGCGCATCCGCGCGAGCAGACGCTCGCTCTTGCCGCCGTCGGCGACGTCGCGATCGAGGCGCGCCACGCGCGCACCGGGGAACGCCGCGGCCAGCGTCTCTTCGAGCTTCTCTGTCCCGAGCCCTTCGAGGAGGAGCTCACGGCTGCCGCATTTCTCGCAGCGATCGGGGACGGCGTCTTCGTAGCTGCAGTAATGGCACCGCACCCGGCCGCCGGCGAGGGTCGGCTCCTCACCCGGGATGAAGCGACCGCGCCCGCGGTGGAACGTGAGCGAGACCGAGCAGGCTTTGCAGGTGTGGACGGTGCCGCACATCATGCAGACGACGGTCGGCGAGTGGCCGCGGCGGTTCAGGAACAAGATCGCCTGCTCCTTCTTCGCGAGCGTCTGCTCGAGGGCTCGGTGGAGCGGGAGCGAGAGGAGCGGGTCGCCGGTCGGGCCGGCCTTGAAGCGCTTGAGATCGAGGGTCTCGACGGCGGGGAGGGTGGCGGCGCGGCTCGCGCGCTCGGGCAGGCGGAGGAGCGTGAGCTTGCCCTTTCTTGCGAGGGCGAAGCTCTCGAGCGAAGGGGTGGCGGAGCCGAGGACGACGGTCGCGCCGGCGCGGTGGGCGCGCAGGATCGCCATGTCGCGAGCGTGGTAGCGCACCCCCTCTTCTTGCTTGAACGAGCCGTCGTGCTCTTCGTCCACGATCACGAGCCCCAGCGACGGAACGGGTGAGAAG
>CALKVR010000482.1 GCA_938004815.1 uncultured Polyangiaceae bacterium
GCGTCGCGGGGGCTGGAGCGCACCGCCGTGCTGGCGCGGGCGCGCGCGGCCGACCTGCCCGCGGATCGCGCGGCCACGGTGGAGACCGCGGTTCACTTCGGGCTCATCGAGACGTGCGTGCGGATGCTCGATGACCCGGGGTTCGTGGTCGACATCGCGGAGCACGTGCCGGTATCGGCCTACGACGTGATGGGGTTCGCGATGGGCTCGGCGACGGACCTGGGTGAGGCGGCGCTCGTGGGCGCGCGCTATCAAAAGCTCTACACGAGCGCGAGCGTGTTCGATCTCGAGCGCAGCGCGACGGGGCTGCGGATCTGGATGCACCCGTCGGGCCCGCTGCCGCTCGCGGCGCGGTGCGCGACCGAGAGCTCCGTCGGGCAGTGGCTCGCGATCTCGCGACGGCTCTGCGGCGTGCGGGTGATTCCGGAATCGGTGAGCTTTCGCCACGTGAAGCCGCGCGACACCGCGCGCCACGCCGCGTTTTTCGGGGTCGCGATCCGCTGGGAGGCTCCGCTCGCCGAGATGCGGTTCCGCGCCGATGACCTCGCGCTGCCGGTCAAGAGCCGCGACCCGGCGCTGCACGCGTTTCTCCTCCGCGCAGCGGACACCGCGCTCGATCAGCATCGCCCGCTCGACACGTTCGTCGATCGCGTGCGGGGGGTCGTCGCCGAGCTCTTGCCGTCGGGCGGCTTGGACGTCGACCGCGCCGCGGCGCGGCTGGGGACGACCGCTCGGACGCTCAGGCGCCGCCTCGCCGAAGAGAGCACGAGCTTCTCGCAGGTCCGCGACGACGTCCGACGCGCGCTCGCCGAGAGCTACCTGTCCGAGCGGTCCCTCCCCATCGAAGAGGTCGCGTTCCTGCTCGACTTCGCCGACGAGCGCGCGTTTCGCCGCTCGTTCCAGCGCTGGACGGGCAAGTCGCCGGCCCGCTTTCGGGCCGATCGGTAGGCGCGTGGCCGCGGGGGTCCGGACTTTGGCCCCGGCGGTCCGCGCCGGGCGAGGCGGCGCTCCCTACCGTCGGTGGGATGAACCACCGAAACTTCTCGGGCGCCGGCGCCGCTCTGCCGTTGCTGCTCGTGCTCGCCGGCTCGTTTGTCACAGGGTGTCGCGACATCGAGGCCATCGACCCGCCGCCTGATCTCGCGTCGCTCACCGCCGACGAGCGCGCCCGGGTGATCCTCGGCGAGCGGCTCTTCTCCGACCCCGGGCTCTCCGGCGACGGAACCGTCGCCTGCGCGAGCTGTCACGCGATCGCCGATGGCGGCGACGACGGGCGAGCGGTCTCGATCGGCATCGCCGAGCAGGCCGGCAGGCGCAACGCGCCGACCGTACTCAACACCGTCTTCAAAGAGCACCTCTTCTGGGACGGCCGCGCCGGGAGCCTCGAGCAGCAGGCGCTCGGGCCGCTCCGCGCGGCCGACGAGATGGGCGCGACCGACGAGCAAGTCGTGGCTTACCTCGCCGCCGACCCCACCTACGTCGCCGGCTTCGAAGAGGCGTTCGGCCCCGGCCGCATCTCGATGACCGCCGTCGCCGTCGCCATCGCCGCCTACGAGCGCCGCCTCGTCACCCCGAGCCGCGTCGACGCGTTCTTGAACGGCGACGAAGGCGCGCTCGACGGGCGCGAAGAGCGCGGCATGGACTTTTTTCGCGGAAACTGCGCGTTCTGTCACGATGGCCCCGGCATCGGCGGCCAGCGCTTCGAGAGGCTCGGCGACCAGATCCCCTGGCCCAAGGGCCGCAGCGCCGACCTCGGCCGGTACGAAGTCACCGGTAACGAAGATGACAAGCTCGTCTTTGCTGTTCCTCAGCTCCGGAACGTCGCCCACACCGCGCCCTACTTTCACGATGGTAGCGTCGCGACCCTCGAGGAGGCCGTCGAGCTCATGGGCCGCCACCAACTCGGCGAAGAGCTCGACGACGAGCAGATCGACGACGTCGTGGCGTTCCTGAAGGCGCTCTGAGGCCGCGGCCGCCTGCGCGACTCATCCCCATGGATCGTCGGTCTTGCGCAGCCCGGACCAATATCGGTCGGGGGCGTCGAGGATGCCTTTGGTGATCTGGTAGTGCGATGTGTCTTCAAGCCGCACCGTCTCGAGCTTGCCCGCATCGAACGAAACGATCTGCGCGCCAGGGAACGTGAGAAGGATCGGGGAGTGGGTAGCGATGATGAACTGCGTCTTGCCGGTCGCGACCAGCGCATCCATCTTGGCGAGCAGGGTCAGCTGCCGCTGCGGCGAGAGCGCCGACTCGGGCTCATCCAGGATGAAGAGCCCCGAGGCCATCCGATTCAGGAGAGTCGCCAGGAACGCCTCTCCATGCGATCGCGCGTGAAGCGACTTGCCTCCATACCGAGCGTACGGATTTGCTGCGAAGTCCGGGTCTTCGCGACGTTGATCGAGCAGCGACGCGAAGTGCGCCTGAAATTCTGCGCGGAAGAAGTACGAATCCCTCGGTCTCACGGTGAACGCCGGGCGAAGCGCGTGCGCCAGCGCGCTCTTCAGCTCCGGCCCATGGCGATCGGCTGCCTCGTTCTTGCCTCCGCCCGAGACGGGCAGCCCGCACAAGTCCACGACAGCCTCGACGAGCGTCGACTTGCCCGAGCCGTTTTCACCCACGAAGAAAGTCACCGCGCTCCGCAACCGCAGCTCGAGACCACGCACGAAGGGCATCGAGTACGGCCACTCGGCGAAGTCCGACACACGGCTGTCCACAAGCGAGACCCGCGTCAAATAGGGCGCGTCTCGGCGGCCAGCCATGGGCGAGAGTATACCGAGTGGCCTCCGACTCCGGTCGTCCGACTCGCGGATGGAGACGCCGAGCAAGGGTCCGGACACAACAAGCGCTCGCTCAGGAGAAGTCGTCGGTGTGTCCGGCGCAGGGGCCGGAGGATTGCCCGCCCGGGATTTGCTTC
>CALKVR010000483.1 GCA_938004815.1 uncultured Polyangiaceae bacterium
AGAGCCCCCGGCTCATAACCGGGCTGTTCCTGGTTCGAACCCAGGTGGGCCTACCGATTTTTCTCAGCCCTTTCGCGCGGGGACCCGGATTTTTTCGGGACCCTTTCGAGCGGGGCCCCAACCCCGCTCGAGAGCCCGCTCGAGAACGTGCTCGCGCGCGTGTCCCCTCATCCTCCCGGAGGTTGCCTTTCCTTGAGCATCGTTGAACAGATCCCCCACCTCGAAGCCCTCTCCGACCTCGACGAGCGGATCCGAACGCTCGACGAGGACTTGGCGGTCCGGCGCGGTGGGCTCTCCGCTCTGAAGACCGAGGTCGAGGAGCTCCGCCGCAAGGTCGACGAAGGCAAGACCTCGATCATCGCGATGGAGAAGACCAAGAGCGAGCTCATGACCGAGATCCGGCAGATGACCGTTCAGATCGAGAAGTCGCGCGAAAAGCTCGGCCGATCTCGAAACGAGCGCGAGTCGATGGCCGCGCAGCGCGAGCTCGAAGAGCTGAAAAAGCTCGTCCGCGACCGCGAGGACGAGATCGAGAAGCTGGGGGCCGTCTCCGAGCAGGCCAAGGCTTCGGTCAACCAGTCCGAGACGCGGCACGACGCCCTGTCGGCCGAGCTCGCCGGCACGGCCGAGGGCGCCCTCCAGACGGTCCAGGACCTCGACAAGCAGCGTGAGGCGCTGATCGTCGACCGCGCCGCCGCCGCGAAGCGCCTGCCGCCGCTGCTCTACCGCCGCTACGAGTCGATCCGCGCCCGCCGCCCCAAGGCCATCGCCAAGACGAGCGACGGAACTTGCAGCGGCTGCAACATCTCGGTCCCCCCGATGATGTTCCAGAAGATGCTGCGCCTCGAGGAGTTCGAGCAGTGCCCGCAGTGCAAGCGCATCCTCTATTACGTGCCGAGGGCCGCGAAGCCCGCGGACTGACGAGATGAAGACTTGCTCGGCCTGCCACCGGCTGTTCGACCCCACGTCGGGCTTTTGCCCCGTGGACGGCACGAAGCTCGAGTCGGTCGAGCCGAGCAAGGTGCCCACCGACCCCGAGGACGGCCGCATCGGCAAGAAGCTGTGCGGTCGCTACCTCATCTTCAGGACGGTGGCAGACGGCGGCATGGGCCGCGTCTACCAGGCTCTCGACGAACAGGCGCAGCGCTCGGTCGCGCTCAAGATCCTCCACCCCGAGGTCGCGGCTGACGGCGTCGCGGTCGAGCGGTTCAAGCGCGAGTTCGAGATCTCGAGCAGCCTGCCTCACGATCACATCGTGGACGTGCTCGGGTTCGAGAAGACCGACGACGGCTCGTACGCGCTCGTCATGGAGTACCTCGAGGGCGAAGAGCTCCGGATGCTCCTCAAGCGCGAGAAGACGATCCGCCCCGAGCGGCTCCTGCGGATGCTCAGCCAGACCGCCCTCGGCCTGCAGGGCGCGCACGATCGCAAGCAGGTGCACCGCGATCTGAAGCCCGACAACATCTTCTTGTGTCACACGCCCGAGGGTGACGTGACCAAGATCCTCGACTTCGGCAGCGTCCGCGACAACTCCGAGAACGCCAAGAAGCTCACCGTCATGGGCACGACGATCGGCTCGCCGTTCTACATGGCCCCCGAGCAGGCGCAGGGCCTTCCGTCGCTCGACCACCGCGCCGACGTCTGGAGCGCCGCCGCCATCGCGTACGAGTGCCTCACCGGGACCGTCCCGTTCCCCGGCTCGACCGGCCCGGCGATCCTGCTCGCGATCCTCACCCAAGATCCCGCGCCGATATCCGAGACCGGCCGCGCACAGTCGATCCCCGAGACGCTCGACGAGGTGATGGAGCGCGCGCTCTCCAAGAACCCCGACCTTCGGTTCTCGTCGATGGGCGAGCTCGCCGACGCCGTCGGCGCCGCGTTCGGGCTCGAGGGTGATCACCGCCTGTGGGCCACGCTGCCCGAGGCCAAGCTCACGATGCTCATCGCCGAGCGGCTCCCGGCCAAGCTCGAGGCCCACAAGAACAAGGCGGCGGTCATGCCCGACACCGCCAACCTCGACGCCGCCTTCAAGGCCGGCTCGCAGGGCGGCCCCGCGGGGCTCGGCGCCGCGGGCGGCACGACGCTCCCTGACGACTACGTCATCATGGGCATGCCCAAGGACAAGCCGCCGTGGTTCTGGCCGGCCGTCGGGGGCGGCGCCCTCGTCGTCGTGGGGCTCCTCGTCTTCCTCCTCGCCCGGTGACCCCCCCGCCGTAACCTGCTACGCTCCGAGCCATGAAGTTTCGGGGGCCCATGAAGTTTCGGGTCGGGGCGCCGGGGCTGCTCCTCTCCGCGTTCGTGCTCGCGCTGCCATCGTCGGCCCCGGCCGCGCGGCTCGGGCCGATCGAGAAGTCGAAGGTCTCGGCCGAGGCGTTCTCCGCCGAGATGGCCGCCGCCGGCCCGTACGCAGCCGGCAAAGAGGGGCTGGCGATCGTCACCGTCTCGGCCAAGGGCGAGTTCAAGATCAACCAGCAGTTCCCGTTCCGCCTCAAGCTGGGTGAGGCGCCCGAGGGCGTCACGTACCCCAAGAGCGTCCTCAAGCGCGACGACGGCGCGTTCACCGAGAAGCAGGCCGTCTTCAAGTTTCCGTTCGTCGCACAGAAGCCGGGCAAGTACGTGCTCTCGGGCACGGTGAGCATCAGCGTGTGCAACGACAAGAAGTGCCTGATGGAGAAAGTGCCGCTCGACGTAGAGGTTACGGTCCAGTGAGCGGATCCTGATACGAACTTCGCGCCGCGTGTAATAGCCTTCCAGCCGTGACGGACGGTCCGAAGCGTTCGGATACGAGCGAGCGAACGAGCGGCGCGGGGGCTACGGCGCTCGCCGAGCTCGACAACATCGCAGAGGCGCTGGAAGAGCGCTTCAAGGCCTCGAAGACGCTGCTCTCGTTCAGAGAGTACGTGGAGCTCTTCGCGGAGGAGCCGGCGCGCCACGGGCGCGACGCGGCGACCTACGTTCGCGACATGTTCGAGCACTACGGC
>CALKVR010000484.1 GCA_938004815.1 uncultured Polyangiaceae bacterium
GCTTCGCGCTGCTCTACTTCGTGGACATCGGGCGGATGTGGCACGGCGCAGCGCTCGACTTCTTCTGCGCGGGCTGGCAGCTCACCAACCTGTCTCTCACGCGGCGGCGGCTCTACGCCCTCGCGCACGCGCAGTTCCTCTTGGTGTGCAACCTCCAGCTCGCCCTGGTGACGGCGTACGTGGGGCCGGCCGTCGGCTACCAGTACTACTTCTTCCCGTTCATCTCGGTGGTGTTCCTGGTCACCCCGCGCAGGCTCTGGGTCCTCTATCCGTTCGCGGCCATCAGCCTCGCGCTCTACCTCTACTTCGAGCTCGTGGCCGTGCCCGAGGACGCCTTCGCTTCGTTCTCGCCCGGGCTCACCAAGGTGATCCGCCTCGTCACGATCGTGTCGACCTGCGTGACGCTCGCCCTGATCGCGTTCCTCTTCGACGCCGACACCCGGGAGGCCGAGACGAAGGCCGCCGACGAGCACGATCGGAGTGAGCGGCTCTTGCTCAACATCCTGCCTCGTTCGATCTCGGAGCGGCTCAAGGGCGGCCAGCAGTCGATCGCCGACGGCTTCGCCGACGTCAGCGTCCTCTTCGCGGACATCGTGGGGTTCACCACGCTCTCGGCGCGCCTGCCGCCCGACGAGCTCGTCAGCGTGCTCAACGAGGTCTTCTCGCGCTTCGACGAGCTCGCCGACCGCCACCGGCTGGAGAAGATCAAGACGATCGGCGACGCGTACATGGTCGCGGCAGGCCTGCCCGACCCGCGGCCGGACCACGCCGAGGCGGTGGCGCGCATGGCGATCGGGATGCGAAAGGCGCTCGACGAGCTGAACGAAAAGAGCGGCTACGGGCTCGAGGTGCGGATCGGCATCAACTCGGGCCCGGTGGTCGCCGGCGTGATCGGAAAGAAAAAGTTCATCTACGATCTGTGGGGCGACACGGTGAACACCGCCAGCCGCATGGAGTCGCACGGCGTCAAAGGGGGCATCCACGTGACCGAGGCCACCGCCGAGCTGCTCCGCGGGCGCTTCGAGCTCGAGGCCCGCGGGACGATCGAGGTCAAGGGCAAGGGCGAGATGCCCACCTACCTCGTGGTGGCCGAGAAAAGGTAAGCCCCCCTCACGACGTGAGGGGGGTTGGGGGGTGAACCAGCAGCCAAACCCCCGACGCTCGGAAGCTCAGGCAGAGCGTTTCACCACGTCGACGATGCCCTGCACGCTCTCGGCGCTCTTCTTGAGCATCGCCTTCTCGTCGGCCGTCAGCTCGAGCTCGACGATCTTCTCGACGCCCTTGCCGCCGATTACGACGGGGACGCCCATGAAGAAGCCCGAGTAACCGTACTGGCCGTCGAGGTACGCAGCGCAAGGGAGGAGGCGCTTCTGGTCGTTGAGGTACGCCTCGGCCATCTGCACCGACGCGCTCGCGGGCGCGTAGTAGGCGCTCGTGCCCATGAGCTTGACGATCTCGCCGCCGCCGACGCGGGTGCGCGCGATGATCGCGTCGAGCTTCTCTTTGGCGATGAAGCTCCCGACCGGCACGCCGTTGACGGTGGTGGCGGACAGGATCGGCACCATGTCGTCGCCGTGGCCGCCGAGCACCATCGCGCGGATGTCTTTGATGTTGAGGTTCATCTCGCGTGCGAGGAACAGCGAGAAGCGCGCGCTGTCGAGGACGCCCGCCATGCCCACGACCTTCTCCTTGGCGAAGCCGGTGCGGCGCTGGAGCTCGTACACCATCGCGTCGAGGGGGTTGGAGATGACGATCACGAACGCGCCGGGGCAGTGCTCTTTGGCGCCGTCGGCGACGCTGCGGATGATGGGCAGGTTGGTCGCGACGAGATCATCGCGGCTCTGGCCGGGCTTTCGCGGCACGCCTGCGGTGACGATGATCACGTCGGCGCCGGCGCAGTCTTTCCAGTCGCCCGTGCCGGTGATCTTGACGTCGTACCCGTTGATCGCGCCGTTCTGCTCGAGGTCGAGCGCCTTGCCCTTCGCGTACTCGGCCTTGGCGGGGATGTCGAAGAGGACGACGTCGCCGAGCTCTCTCGAGGCGCACAGGTTGGCAAGCTCACCGCCGATGTTGCCGGCGCCGATGATCGCGATCTTCTTCCGGGTGCTCATGGTGGGGGCCGCTCTATCACGGCCGCCTGGCCGTGCCCAGCCGACCCCGGCGGCTCGTCGGGGGCCTCGCCAGGGAAGGGGGGTTGTTGTATCCGCATCGCATGGTCAGCGCAGAAACGCTGTCGGCGGCCCTGGGCAAGACGCTCTCCGAGACGAGCCCCGAGGCGCTCGGCGTCCCTGCCTCGTGGGCGCGCTACGAGGGCAAGGTCCGCGACAACTACAGCGCGCCCGACGGCCGGCGCCTGCTCGTGACCACCGACCGCATCAGCGCGTTCGACCGCGTGCTCGGCACGCTGCCGTTCAAGGGGCAGGTGCTGAACCGGATCGCGGCGCATTGGTTCTCGCTCACCAAATCGTTCGCGCCGAACCACCTGATCTCGATGCCCGACCCGCAAGCGATCGTCGCGCGCGAGTGCCGGCAGCTGCCGGTCGAGATGGTCGTGCGCTCGTACCTCACGGGCGTGACGTCGACGTCGATCTGGACGGCCTATTCGCGCGGCGACCGGTCGTTCTGTGGTCACCGGTTGCCCGACGGCCTGAAGAAGAACGAGCCGCTGCCCGAGCCCATCCTCACCCCCAGCACCAAGGCAGACAAGGGCGGTCACGACGTGAGCGCCTCGCGCGGCGAGATCCTCGCCTCCGGCGTCGTCACGGCCGCCGAGTTCGATCGGGCCGCCGAGATCGCGATGCAGCTGTTCGCGTTCGGCCAGCAAGAGTGCGAAAAGCGCGGGCTCATCCTGGTCGACACGAAATACGAGCTCGGCGTCGCGCCCGATGGCGAGATCGTCGTCATCGACGAGATCCACACGCCGGACTCGTCGCGCTACTGGTTCCGCGCGACCTATCCCGAGCGGCTCGCCCGCGGCGAGGAGCCCGAGAGCTTCGACAAGGAGTACGTGCGGCGGTGGCTCGCCGACGTCGGCTTCCTCGGTGACGGGCCCATCCCCGCCATCCCCGACGAGGTGCGCGTCGAGGCGTCGCGGCGCTACATCGCCGCGTACGAGGCCATCGTCGGCGAGCCGTTCGTGCCGGATGAAGAGGCGCCTGTCCCGCGCCTCAAGCGAAACCTCGCGTCTGTTTTCACCTGAGCGGTCTTGCCTGGCGCGCGGCCCGGTGCGAAGAACGCCGCCCGCATGAAAGCCACCGTGTTCGTTCGACTCAAGCCCGAGGTCCTCGACCCCCAAGGCGACGCCGTGCGGCGCGCGCTCGGCACGCTCGGCTTCGAGGGCGTGCGTGGCGTTCGCATCGGCAAGCTGGTCGAGATCGAGCTCGACGGTGCGCCCGCCGCGGGCGAGGTGAAAGCGCGGCTCGCCAAGATGGCCGACGAGCTCCTCGCGAATCCCGTGATCGAGGACTTCGAGATCTCGGTCGGCTGACTGCGTGTAGAATCGCCACGTGCGTTCGCGCGCCGCATTCTTCCTCTTCGCCTCGGCGGGCTGTCTCGATCCGACGCAGGCGACCCTTCAGGTATCGACCAACGTCGACTGCGGCGCGGAGGGGCCGACCGATGGCGCGTTCTTCGAAGCGGGCGTGCTCGCGGCTGCTTCGCCCAGCGGCTTGCCCGACGCCCCGAACGGCACGACGCGCGGCTGCACCCCCGGCGCCGCTGGCGTTCACGACGTGGGCAGCATGGTCGTTTTCCCCGAGGACGGAGCGGTGGCGGCGACCGCGGTCGTGATCGGCTCGCTCGGCAGCGTGACGGCGGAGCAGTGCGTGCCCTTTGCCAAGGGAGACGCGACCTCGCCGGTGAGAGACCAGTGCATCGTCGCCCGGCGCGCCATCACCTTCGCGGACCATCGGCCGCTCACGATCCCGGTGCTCCTCGACAGCCAGTGCGCGGGGGTGGCGTGCCCCGACTCGCAGACGTGCGCGCGAACTGCCGCCGGCGCGGCCTGCGTCGACTCGACCGTCGTATGCGAGGGGGCGACGTGCAACGTGCCGAACGGCGATGGCGGGGGTGGCGGCGGAGATGGCGCTGGCGGCTCGGGCGGCTCTGGGGGAGCAGGCAGCGAGGTGACCGTCTTCTAC
>CALKVR010000485.1 GCA_938004815.1 uncultured Polyangiaceae bacterium
CCACTCGATGCCGGCGTAGATGTCCTCGGTGTTCTCGCGGAAGATCACCATGTTGACCGAGCCGGGCTCCTTGACCGGAGACGGCACGCCCTTGAACCAGCGCACGGGGCGCAGGCACACGTAGAGGTCGAGCATCTGGCGCAGAGCGACGTTGAGCGACCGGATCCCCTTGCCGATCGGCGTCGTCAGCGGCCCCTTGATGCCGACGAGATACTGCTTGTAGGCGTCGACGGTCGCCTCGGGCAGCCACTCGCCGAACGTCTTGAATGCCTTCTCGCCGGCGTAGACCTCGTACCAAGCGATCTTGCGCTCGCCCCGGTACGCCTTCTCGACCGCCGCATCGAGCACGCGCACGCTCGCGCGCCAGATATCCGGGCCCGTGCCGTCGCCCTCGATGAACGGGAGGATGGGGTCGTTGGGGACGTTGAGCTTGCCGTTCGCGCCCATCGTGATGGGGCTGCCGGAGGTGGGCTTGGGGAAGTCTTTCGCTGCCATGGGGGGTGGTGGAGGTACCAGAGTCGCCGGGCGAAGTAAAACCGAGGCCCTGGGAAATCTCGGTCCTGGGGCGCGTTTCCGTGCTACCGAGATCGACGCGATGCGACACCTCCGAGCCCTGGCCGCCGCCGCCCTCGCGGGCGCGATCACCCTGGCCGCCGCCCCCGCCCACGCCGTGGTGGTCGAGAAGATCGTCGCCGTCGTCGGTGACGACGCCATCATGCTGAGCGAGCTCCGCACCCGCGGCCTGCCCTTCTTGCGTCAGATCGCCAAGCAGTACCCGCCGGGGCCGGCCCGCACCGCCGCCGAGTCGAGCATGCTCAAGGACCTCTTGAAGAAGATGGTCGAGGACATGCTCGAGCAGCAGGCGGCCGAGCGGCTCAAGATCGTCATCAAGCCCGACGAGGTCGACAAAGCCTTCGAGCAGATGGCGGCCGGGCAGAACATGACCGTCGATCAGCTCTTCGACGTGACCGAGAAAAAGACGGGCATGTCCGAGCAAGACTACCGCGACGAGATCCGCCGCCAGATCCTCGAGGGCAAGCTCCTCAGCCAGCGCATCCGCGGGCGCGTCCGCATCACCGAAGAAGACCTGAAGAAGGCGTACACCAAGGCGCTGCGTGAAGACCTGGAGCGCCGCGAGTACCGCCCGGGTTGGATCCTCCTCCGCATTCTGCCCAACTCGTCGCCGGCCGCCATCGCCCAGCGCCAGGCCCAGGCGCAAAAGCTCTGGGACAGGCTCGAGGCCGGAGAGGCGTTCGCCGACGTCGCCGCCGACAGCTCCGACGACACCCGCACCCGAGAAAAGGGCGGCGACCTCGGCATCCACGCCCCGTCGCGATCGCCCAGCGCCCAGGCCGGCAAGCGGCAGGCGCTCGCCAAGGAGCTCGAGGACAAGCTCCTCGCCCTCGAGCCCGGCGAGTACACCAAGCCGTTTCGCTTCGGCGAGGCGATCGTCATCATGACGGTTCTGTCACGCCAGCCGACGCGCTTCACCACGTTCGAGGCCGCCAAGCCCGAGCTCGTGCAGCGGGTGCAGAACGAGATCGTCCTGCGCGAGCGCACCGCCTGGATCGAAGAGCTGAAAAAGCGCACGCACGTCGAAGTGCGGCAATGAGCCGCGCGCCGGCGGCGGGCCCCAGCTCGTTTCCGCCGCCCGACTGTCAGGTCTGCGCGCGGTGCTGCTTCGCCGACAGCGCCCTGCACGTCCAGGTGTTCGAGGTCGACCTCGAGCGCATGACCGAAGCGACGCGCGCCCTCGTCGATCGGAGCGGGCCCTACGCGTTCATGCGCTTCGACGAGGGGTACTGCGTCGCGCTGCGGTGCGACACGGCGACAGGGCACTTCGCCTGCGGCATCTACCAAGAGCGCCCCGACGTGTGCCGCAGCCTCGAGCGCGGCTCGAGCGGGTGCAAGCACGAGCACACCGAGAAGTCGGGCCGGCCCGACGTGCTGCTCGCTCGCTTGCGGGGATAGGAGGCGCGTCATGCGTCGTGAGCGGTTCTCGGCAGGCACCGGCAAGGTCCACATCCTCGAGCACCCCGACGACTGGGCTCGCCTCGCGCCGAGCCTGCGGCGGGTCGTCGCGCCGAGCGTTCGCGACGCCTGGCGCGCGTTCCCGACCTCCTTCGTCGAGCGCGCGCGACGAGCGCGTCACCCCGGGCTCCGGCGGTGGCTCACCGCGTGCTCCCGAGGCTCGTGCCGCCTCCGCGTCTACGACACGCGAGACTTCGGCCGCACCGCCTTGCTCGAGGTCTTGAACGGGCGCGCCTTGCTCGATTTTCGGACCGCCGAGACACGCACCAAGGCATTCCCGCCCTCTGCGCCGAAGACCGAGCCGCCGCCCCGCATCCCCGCCGCGCTCGCGGAGGTCTACCGCGCCGTCGGCGGAATCCGATCCGAGCTCGGATCCTCCGGCAGCTTGGTGCCCCCCGACGCCCTTCGCCGGCTCCCCCATTGCTGGGGCTACGACGGCGACCCGGGCATCGTGGCGTACGAGCCGAGCGCCGCGGAGGTTCGGCAGAGCGTGGACCGGAGTGTCTCCGACTTGCGCGAATGGATGAAAGGCGGCGCGTCGGGGCTCGACGTGAGCTTCATGACGGAAGAGTTTCTCGAGCAGGTGCGAGCGCAGGCGATCGCCCCCCGCCCGGAGATCGACACGACGAGCTTCCGCCTCGAAGATTGGCTCGCCGATAGCCCGGGCGGGATGACCTATGCGCGCGCGCGGCGCATGGTCCCGTTCTTCGAGGACAGCGGCGATTTTCTCTGCTTCGACGGCAAGGGCCAGGCGACTTGGATCGGCTGGGAGACCGGCGGCGTCATGGAGATGGGCACCGTGTCCGATGCCCTCGACGCGTTCTTCGAGTCGTTGATCGCGGGCACGCGATTCACGGACACGTTCAAGCCGTCGGCGTAAGCCGCTACTTGTACGGCGTGCAGTTGGCGTTCGGCTTCATCGTCGGCGCCTTCTGCTCGAGCTCGTCGAAGAGGGCGGCTAGCGCCGCCTTGCGGAGCTCGGCGACGTCGGCCGCGTTCTCTTTCTTGCCGCCCTCCATGCTGAGCTTCTGGTTGAGGT
>CALKVR010000486.1 GCA_938004815.1 uncultured Polyangiaceae bacterium
CCCGCCCCGCCGCCTCGGCCACCAGGCGGTGGCGATCGAGCCGCTCGTCCTCGAGCAGCACGGCGGCGCGGATGGCGCTCACGCGGGCGCGCGCGCGGGCGAGCTCCTCGGGCCGCGCCCCGCGCTGGAGCGCGGCGAGGCGTTGCTCGAGCGACTGCCGCTCCGACGTCGCGCGCGCCAGGTCGGCCTCGACCCGGTCGAGCTCGGCCTGGGATATCGCGCCGGCCTCACGGAGCGGCGCGGCGCGATCGCGCGCCTTCTTCGCCAGCTCCTCTCCCGCCTTGGCCGCCCGCACTTGGGCCGCGAGCGATCCGATGTCCTCGCGCCGCGAGCCCGCCTCGAGCAGCGCGAGCTCGGCCTCGGCGACGGCGACATCCTCGAGCCGCGCGTCGCGGGTGAGCACCGCGAGCCGGTCGTCGAGCGCCGCGAGGACCTGCCCAGGCACGACCTCGTCACCCGGCTCGACGTCCAGACGCTCGATCCGCCCCGCGACCTCGAACGAGAGGCCCCGCTCCTCGAGCTCGACCACGCCCTGGTAGCCGGGCGGAGGGGGGGCACCGCGCTCGCAGGCCGCGAGCACGAGGCCGAGCAGAGCGAGCCCGGTCACGGCGAAGGTATTATTTCTCATTCGTACGAGAATAATCTTGGGCCGATCTCGGCCCGACGGCAAGGGCCGTCGAGCGCCGATCGGGGCTCGGCCCCTCAGACCATCAGCATCTCGAGCGGGCCCTGGTACTCGGGCCTGTTCTCGAGATCGCGATCGCCGAAGAAGTTGAACTCGGTGCGGCCCACCGCGTGACAGATGCTCACGAGGAGCTTGTTGTGCGGTACACGCTCGTCGCTGTTGATGTTCCGGAGGCGCAGGTACCGGCCCAGCTTCAGGGTGCGGCCGGCGCCGCCTGCGATGATGGCGGGGTGGCGGGTGTGCTGGTTGTCGTGCCCGTCGTGGCCGAACTCGTTGTGCCAGAAGACGATGGTGTTATCGAGGATGGTCCCACCCTCGGGGTCGTAGGGGTCGATGACCTGCGAGAGCTCGTCGAGCACGGCCGCGAAGTGCCCCGCCGCCCAGCGCTGCCCCGCGGTGTAGCCGCGGCGCAAGATGGTGAGATCGCTCCCGCTCGCGCCCCAGTAGTCGTGGACGAGGTTCTCGTGGAAGCGGAAGTCCGAGCCGTAGAGGCCGGACGCGCCCGACGCCTGCACCTCGGGCACCTGGGTGTAGTAGTTCGGGTAGTCGTCGAGGATGCGCAGCGTCGCGCACATGCTCCGGCCACAAGCGAAGGCCTGAGCGATGACGGCGGCGTGGGCGCGCGTGACCGGCTCGACGTTGGTGTAGTCGCCCACGTTGCCGCCGACGTCGGGGACGTCGCTGCCGCTCGTCGTGCAGTAGCCGACCGGGGTCGGTGGCATGTTCTGCTGGAGCATGTTCATCGCCTCGCGGTGGGCCGCGATCTTGTCGCGCTCGACCCCCTGCAAGCGCGCCTCGAGCGCGGTCAGGGCGCTCTGCCCATGGACGACGATGCGGTTCTCGCCGGCGGCGTAGTCGATCACCGGATCGCCAGGGTCCGGCGGCTCGAAGTCGGCGGGGAACGCCTGCTGAAAGAGCGCAGAGGGGCTCGTCTCGGCGTTGCGGGGGACGCCCGCCGAGTCGAAGCTCATGCACTTCCACGTGCCTGCGCCCTCGACACTCGCGGTGAGCAGCACCGGCGCGCCGAGCAGGCCGTGGAGGACGAAGTCGAGCGACGGGTGGTTGTCGAAGTTGCCCTCGCGGTCGGCGGGCGCCTGCGCGCCCGTCAACATCGTGCCCTGCTCGTTGTGCCCGTGGTTCGTGTAGAGGCCCCCGCGCGTGCCCTCTTTCACGCACTGCGTGTCGAGGCCGTCGAGCACGGTGATCTGATCGCGCCACGGCATCAACGCGTTCAGGATCGAGTCCTCGTACTCGAACGTGAGCCCCGAGAGCGGCTCGTCGGGCGTGGCGGGCTCGGCCCCGCTCATCTGGCGCGGGATCCAGTAGTCTCGATCGACGCCGTGGGGCGTGCGTACGGCGAGGAAGCGCAGCGGGCCCGCCGCGGCCCGCGCGGGCTTGGCCGCGAAGCGCGCAGCGAGGATCGATGCGGCAGCCGTGCCGCCGAGGAGAGCGAAGCGTCTTCGGCTGATCATGGCTACTTCCTCCTCTCGATGAACGAGGGATCTTTGACGACGGCCACCAGGAGCTCCTCGAACGAGCCGTTGCTCGACTGGAACGCCTGGTAGGCGGCGGTCGCGGCGCGGACCGACTGCGGCGACCCGAAGTCGGCCCCCATGACGAAGTGGCCGAAGCGGCGGACCAGGCACTGCTGGAACGCCGCGTCGGCCGCGAGGGCCGCCGACAGCTGCGGCACGTTGTCGTACGTCACGCCGTCGAGCACCACGGTCGCCTCGACCGGCTTGCCGTCTGGGTAGACCGTCTGCCAGCTGCCGTTGCCGGCGAAGCTCTCGAACGCGAGCCCCACCGGGTCCGACGTGCGATGACAAGCGCCGCACGTCCCGTCGCTGCTCCGCGCGTCGGCGATCTGTTTGATGGTCGCGTCGGCGCCCGTCAGCTCCTTCTGCGCGGCCTCGAGGTCGATGGCGAGCGGCGCGATCTCGTTGCACATCGCGTCGCGGTAGACGGCCATGCCGCGACGGACGACGTTGTCGCGCCCCGCTTTGCCGTGCGCGACGAGCCACGACCCGAGCGTGAGCAACCCGCCCCGCTGGTTCGGATCGAGATCGAACTTCGCTACGCCGCCGCCCGGGTGCGTCGCCCCGTAGTACGTGGCGACGGCGGGCGTCGCCCACGTGTGGTTCGTCGTCAAGAGGTCGGTTAGACCGCCGCGCCCGTCGATGACGATACCGCTCACGAACGCGCGGTACTCGGCCTCGAGGTCGGCGACGAGCTCGGGCGGCAGCCCGGTCTCGTTGCCCTGGCTGGCGAGCGTCGACATCTTGAGCCACTCCCAGAAGAAGCGCTGCCAGATCGGCGCCGAGGTCTCCATCAGGCGGCGCGCGTGGCTCGCGCGCACCGCGGGGTCCTTGAGGCGACCCGCGGCGC
>CALKVR010000487.1 GCA_938004815.1 uncultured Polyangiaceae bacterium
TCGTGCCGCGCGAGATCGAGCGCGAAGGGGGGGATCGACGCATCTGCGGCCCACCGGGGCGCCACGTACGCCACGAGCTCGAACGCGACGTCACGGAGGTAGTGCGAGCGCGAGAGCTCGGTGGAAAGAAACGCGTCCACCTCGCGCGAGAAGCGATCGCCGAGGAGGGCCGCCGTTCGGGGGAGCTCGAGATCGATCGCGCCGCGCAGCGTGCGACGGACCAGCTTGCGGTAGACCGAGAAGGTCTGATCGTCGAGCGCAGCCAGCGCCGCCTGGTCGCGCGGATCGAGGCCACGACCGGCGAAGAGGGCGGCGCGATCGCCGAGCGCGGCCTCAGGGGCGGCGATCGAAGTGACCACCGCGTCGCAAATCGCAGCGAGGCGCGACGTCATGCCGCCCTCGCGGCGAGGCCGCGCTCGTAGGCGGCGCGAACCCGGCCGACCTCTTGGAGAAGGACGGGCAGCTCGGGGATGTGGCTATCACGCTCGAGCACGACCGGCACCGGCCCTGTCTGTGCGACGACGCGCTCGAGCAGATCGAGCACGCCCGGCGGCGCGTCGGCGCCGTGGGTGTCGATGATGCGGCCGTGCTCGGGCTTGTGCTCGTGCCCCGCGACGTGGATGGCCACGACGCGCTCGAGCGGCAGCTGGGCAAGGAACGCGACCGGATCGAAGCCGAAGTTCGCGGCGTTGACGAAGACGTTGTTCACGTCGAGCAAGAGCCCGAGATCGGCCTCTTCGAGGACGGCGCGCAAGAACGCGGCCTCGCTCATGTCGGGCTCGCCCGGCACGAAGTAATACGAGATGTTCTCTACCGCGAGCGGGACACCGAGCCGATCGCGGATCGCGGTCGCGCGCGAGACGACGTTCGTCACCGCTTCTTCGATGAACGGGAGCGGCAAGAGATCGTGCACCAGGCGACCGCCGTGCCCACCGAAGCAGAGGTGGTCGCTGTGGAACGGCGGCGCGAGCCGGTCGATGAGCGCGCGGAGCTCGGCGAGGTAGGCGGGCTCGACCGGATCGAGACCGCCCATGCTCATCGTGAGCCCGTGGGTGAGGATCGGCCACCGCTCGGCGACCGCGGCCAGCGCGCCGGGCACGTAGCCCCCGCGCCGCATGTAGTTCTCGGGCGAGACCTCGAAGAAGTCCACGCCCAGGCTGGGCTCGCCGGTGGCAGCCGCGGCCACGACCTCGTCGATGAAGGCCCAGCGCAGGCCGAGGCCGACCCCGGTGGGGCCGGCGCCCGGTCGCCGCGCGCTGCCGCTCAGCCGCAGGTCCCCTCGCCACACGCGCCCTGCGCACCCTTCTTCGAGCCGGTCTTCTTCGTGCCGGCGCCGGAGCCCTTCTTGGGAGGCGCGCCGCCGGCGGCCTTGGCCGGGGCGGGCCCGGCGGCGGGCACCGCGCTCGCCGAAGCGCTCGCCGCGGGAGCAGCGCTCGCGGCGGGGGCCGTCGCCGCCGGGTCTGCAGCGGCGTCGGCAGGCTTGTCGCCGTCGCTCGCGGCGGACGCGGCGTCACCCGTGGCTGCCTCGGCGGCGGCGTCGGTGGCGGCTGGCGTCTGCTCGGCCGCGGCGGGCTCGGACGGCACCTCGGTCGAGTTGACCGGGGCCTGGGCGCTGGAGCAGCCGATGAGGAGCGCGGCACCGCCCAGCGCAGCGAGAGTTTCGGAGATGGTCTTGATGTTCAGCATGGAAAACCTCGGTGAAAGGGACGGGGCCGAGCAAGTGTACGCGCCGTTCGGCGCCCGGTTTCACTTCTTCTCGGGAGCATTCGCTGACGGGGCCGGATTGGATGCGCTGGACGAAGGCGCAGCGGATGCGCTGGCGTCGGGCGCGGCCGAGTCGCTGGCGGCCGGGGCGGCCGCAGTCTCGGGCGGAGCGGGGGGGCTCTGGGGCATCCCAGAGGCGATCAAACGAACGTCGAGCTCGACCTGCGCCTCTTTGGCCACCTTGGAGCCCAGGTCCTGCAGCGTCTTGGCGGCGAGCTTGCCGAAGGTGTCGCGCGGCCTCACGTCGTGCTCCTCGAGACCGACCGTGAACGGGCTCTTGGTCTTGATGACCACCGTCTTGGGCGCGCCGCCCTCCATCGTGACGGTGACGTCGAGCTTCACCGTCTTCTTCGACACGCGGCCGTGCAGGAGAAAATCACCGGTCGCCTCGACGTCGAGCTTCACGTCGCCGGTCTCTTTCGTCAGGTCCTTCTTGTCGGACTTCAGCGACGTGATCCGAAACTCGACGCGCTGGTTCTTCTTCTTGATCGCTTCGGGCGCGCTCGGCCCGATCTCGAGCCACTCGCGCGCGTGCTCGTTCTGTTTGTCGACCTTGGTCTCGTCGCCGAAGTTGCCCGAGTCGTCGGCCTTGCGCTGGAAGATCTCGAGGTTGCCGATGTCGACGACGATGTTGCCGGTCGTCTGCGACATGTCTTTGGGGTCGATGAAGAGCTGCCCCTCGACACCGTTCAGCACCTTGCCGCGGATCTTCTCGGCGGGCGCATCCATCACGAACGCGACCGAGCTCGCGCCCCTGTCGACGCCGAGCTCTTTGGCCGCGTCGGACTTGGGCGCGCTCGACGCGAGCGCGGTCGCCGACGCCTCGGGCGCGAGCTGCGCCTTGTTCTGGTCACCACAGCCGAAAAGCGCGAGTGTCAGCAGGCATGCGCCGCCGATGGAGCGAAGGGTAGCCATTGGTCGATCTCCCACGTGTCGTCGCACCCGGAGCTACACCGGGCGACGGAGCACGATACGCGGCTTGCGCGAGTCGGTTGCACCAAAATCGTCGCCCTTGCGCCCGGGGCGGGCACGCGTCATGGCCTCGTTCGGGTTTATCCGTCCGTGCCTCGCCTCGCGCTCACGCTCGCTCTACTCTCCTTTGCCGGTCTCGGCGCGGCCGCCGGCTGCAAGACGGACGCGAACTGCGCGAACGATTGCCTGTGCCAGCAGCGGGGTTGGTGCGGCGCCAGCTGGGGCCGCTGCGAAGCGACCGAGGACGCTCACTGCGAGAAGAGCGACCTCTGCCGTCTCAACGGCCTCTGCCACGCCGAGGCGGGCAAGTGCGTCGCCAAGAGCGACGAAGGGTGCCGGGCCTCACGCGCGTGCACCCACCTCGGCGCGTGTCGCGCCGAGGCAGGCCGCTGCAAGTAGCCGGTGTTTTTCGCCGATAGCGGCGCGATCTCGGCG
>CALKVR010000488.1 GCA_938004815.1 uncultured Polyangiaceae bacterium
CCCCCGCCGATCCCGCCGGCGCCGACGATGAGGAACCGCGCCATCCTCGTCTCCTCAGCCGCCGTTCGGCTCGTCCGCGTCGGGCGTCTTGGTCGTCGAGGCGGGCACGTCCTCTTCCTCTTCTTTCCTCAGCAGGATGGAGGCGATCACGCCCGCCGAGAGGAGGCCCAGGATGACGCCCAGGGACACGACCGACGACGGATGCCACCACTTGGAGACGAGCATCTTCACGCCGACGAAGAGGAGCACCACGATGAGGCTGTACTTGAGGTAGGCGAACTGCCGGAGCAGGCTCGCGAGGGCGAAGTAGAGCGAGCGAAGCCCCAGGATCGCGAAGATGTTCGAGGTGAACACGATGAACGGGTCGGTCGTGACACCGAAGATGGCCGGGATGCTGTCGACCGCGAAGACGATGTCGCTGCCCTCGACCACGACCAGCACCAGGAAGAGCGGCGTCGCGACTCGCTTGCCGTCGATGTGCGTAAAGAACTTGTTGCCGTCGAGCTTGGGGCTGATGTCGACGAACCTGCGCGCCGACTTCACTACCCAGCTGTCCTCGGGGTCGAAGTCGTCGTCGCCCTTCGACAGCGCCATCTTGATCGCGGTGTAGACGAGGATCGCGCCGAACAAATAGATCGTGAACTTGAAGTTCTGGATCAGCGCGGCCCCGAGGAGGATCATCGCGATCCGCAAGAAGACGGCGCCGAGGATGCCCCAGAACAAAACTCGGTGCTGGTACTGGGACGGCACCTTGAAGAACTTGAACACCAACGCGATGACGAAGATGTTGTCGAGGCTGAGACTGAGCTCGACGACGTAGCCCGTCAGGAACTTGATCGCCGCGTCTTTGCCCGTCGGCTCGGCGGTCGAGGCGACCCCCAGACCGAGGATGTGGTGCTCGTACCCGAAGTACACGAACACGTTGAACAGCAGCGCGACCGTGAACCAGACTGCCATCCAGGACAGCGCGCTCTTCGTCGAGACGACCTCGTCTTTCTTGTGAAAGACGCCTAGGTCGAGGGCGAGGAAGAACGCCACGAGGAGCAGGAACCCTCCCCAGGCCACGATCTGCATGGCCATGAGTTAGCTGCGCCCGGCCGGAATGTCGAGAGCCGTCACTCGGGCGGGACCAGCACCGGCAGCGCTCTTTTCATCAATTCGATCTCGATCGGGGGGGTGCCCAGCGCCTCGCCATCGACGTCGAGGAGAAACGTAGGCCGTGCGCGCTCGTTCATCACCTCGAGCGAGATCTTCTGGCACGCGAAGTGCGAAACCTCCGGATTTTGCAGGTGCTTGCCCGAATAGATGGCCGAGCCCGCCAGCGCGAAGGACAGCTTGGACGCCTTGCCGAGGTCGATGACCTCGAAAGCGCCGTCGTCGAGGTCGGCCATCGGAGCCACGAACATCCCCGAGCCGAAGTACCGGCCGTTGCAGACGGCGATCTGCCGGGTGGTGATCTCGGCCTCGCGCACCGCACCGTCGTGCTCGATGCGCGCCTTGAGGACGGCCACCTCGCTCTTCAGCAGGGCCTCGGCCGACGCCAGGAAATAGCCCATCTTTCCACCTGCCCAGCGGGCGTGCCGGTGGACGTAGCTGTCGACGAGGCCGCCGAGGCCGGCCGACAGGATGTTGATGAAGAAGGCCGTGTCGCGACCCCCGGTCGCCCTCTCGTAGCTGAATCGGCCGACGTCGATCATGCGGCGGTGACGCGCTGCGATGGTGGAGAGGTAGCGGTCCAAACGGTGCTCGATGCCGAGGCTCCGGCAGAGGTCGCCGCCCGTTCCTCGCCCGATGATCCCGAGCGCGGCCTGCGTGAAGCCGGCCTCGCGGGCGCGCAAGAGGCCGTTGGCGACCTCGTGCACCGAGCCGTCACC
>CALKVR010000489.1 GCA_938004815.1 uncultured Polyangiaceae bacterium
GTCGAAATCGCCATCGAAGTCCGCGAGATCGATGTCGTCGGGGTCGGCTCCCGTCAACGTGGTGGGCACGCTGCCGCCCACCGCGAAGACGCCTGCGCCGTCGTTGAGGTACAGCGCGACGCCGTCGGGGCCCTCGTAGCCGTTCGCTACGAAGAGGTCGAGGTCACCATCGTTGTCCACGTCGCCGAACCGCGTCGCGCCGGCGTCGGACGAGAGGCCCGCGGGGAGGCGCGTCGCCGCCTCGTTCGCAAAAGCGCCAGCGTTGAAGATGAACAGGGCATCGGGCTGCGACTGGTCGGCGGCCGGCGCGTACATGTCGAGATCGCCGTCGCCGTCGACGTCGCCGAACGCCACCTGCCGCACCGCGCCGCTGAAGTTGCCGATCAGCGCCGAGCCGTTGGTGAAGTTGCCGGTGCCGTCGTTCGTGTAGATCGTGAGCGGCTGAGCCTGGGGGTTCGGGTCGAAGAAGCCGCCCGAGTTCACCGCGACGAGATCCAGGTCGCCGTCCCCGTCGACGTCGACGACGCGCGCGTAGTTGGTCCAGCACCCCTGCCCGCCGCACGGCTGCGTGCCGAGCTTGCCCGCCCCCTGATCCTCGAACAGGAGCTCGGCGTGCGCCGCGCCCGCGATGACGAGGATCGCGGGCAGGACGGCGAGCCCGGGCAGCACACGACCGGAGAACCGGGGGAGAAGCGCGCGTTTCATGGCGCGAGAAGGTAGAGGATCGCCTCCCCCGCGACCAGCCCGCTCACCCTCAGAAAAGCTCGAACAGTGCTAGTGCCGCGTTCGCAAAGAGACTTCGCGGACGATGTACTACTCGCCGCCGCCGCTCGCGCTCGACGACGCACCACCCCCCGCCCCGGCATCCACGCCGGCGTCGGGGGTGTCTTTCTTCGTGGGCTCACCGAGCATCTCGGCCAGAAGGTCGGCCTTCTCTTTGTCGAGCTTGGCTTGCTCGTCTTGGTCGAGTTGAACCGGCGGGGCCTCGTCGCCGCCTGCGGGCGCGCCGCCCCCTGCCCCGGGCGCGACGGTCGGGCCGTCACCGGTATGGCCGTACTTCTGCTTGTCTTCCTCGGTGCAGGGGCGCGGGTGGTTCGGGTCGGTCTGGACGCACTCGAGGAGCCAGGCGTCGCGCGGGGTAAGGCCGTCTTTCTCGGCCTGGGCACGGGCGGACGCGATGTCGTCGGAGAGCGTGAAGGTCGAGAGGCTCGGCACGAACACGAACAGGATGGTGCTCGCGGTGAGGATCCACACGAACGGCATGACCACGCTGTAGACGAGCGAGATCGGCTTGTTGAACCGGAAGCTCGCGATGTACAGGTTGATGCCGATCGGCGGCGAGATGTAGGCGATCTCGATGTTGAGCAGCACCATGACCGCCAGATGGAACGGGCTGATCCCGAAATTGGCGGCGAGCGGCACTATGAGCGGCAAAGCGACGAGCATCGCGCTGAACTCGTCCATCACGACGCCGAGGATGAACAGGAACAGGTTCAAGACGATGAGGAACTTCCAAGTCTTGTCCATCCCGTTCTCGGTGAACCACTCGAGGATGTGGAGCGGGATCTGCGCGTCGACGACGTAGTTCGTGAGCGCCGTCGCCATGAACAGGATCATCAGGATCGCGCCCGAGAGGCTGATGGCCTCGCGCGCGATGCGGATGACGTCGCGCCAGGTGAGGTCCTTGTAGACGTAGACCTCGACGATGAGCACGTAGCTGGCGGCCGCGGCCGCCGCCTCGTCGATGCCCATGACGCCGGTGCCCATGCCGCCGAGGACGAGGACGGGCGCGATGATCTCCCACTTGGCGTCCCACGCCGCGCGTAGCGTCTCGGGCCCGTCGAACGCGGCCCGCGGGACCTTGGAGCGGATGCCGACCAGGACGGCGTGCCCGACCAAGACGCCCATGAGCACGAGCCCGGGCACGAGGAGGGCGAGGTAGGCCTTGTCGATATCGACCCCCGCGATGAACGCGTAGATCATCACGAGGGGGCTGGGGAAGAAGAGCAGCCCGACGGCGCCGGCGGCGGTGACGAGGCCGAGCGCGTAGCGCTGCGGGTAGCCCTGCTTGATGAGCGCCGGATAGAGCAGGCCGCCGATCGCCACGATCGTCACGCCGCTCCCGCCCGTCATCGTGGTGAAGAACGCGTTGGCGAAGATGCAGACGACCGCGAGGCCGCCCGGCATCCAGCCGAGCGCGGCGCTCGCCGCGCGCACCAACCGGTCCGGCGTCTTCGACTCGGCCATGAGGTAGCCGGCGAAGGTGAACAGGGGGACGGTGACGAGGATGGGCGACGTCAGGAACGAGTCGGCGAGGACGTTGGCCGCGATGTGCATGAACGAGCGCGCGTCCTCGCGCTCGTGGTTGATCCACGCGAGGAGCGAAATGCCGCCCATCACCGCGAAGAGCGGCATCCCCAGGAAAGTGAGGACGGTGATGACGAGGGTCGAGAGCTTGGTCACGAGACCGCTCCCTTCTCGGCCGCCGGCTTCTGCTCGTCATCGTGCTCGAGGAACTCGACGTCCGGGTCGAGCTCCTCTTTGCCGCCCAGCACGAGCAGCATCCGAATGAGGAAGCGAATACCGACGAGGACGAGGCCGATCGGGAACGTCAGGTTCATCGTGTGGACGAGGAGCCCGCGCGCGGAGCCGTCGGGCACGATCACCATCGCGATGCGCGAGCCGTCGAGGCTCTCGGGGGGCGCGAGGATCGCGTCGACCTGCTCTTTCGTGAAATGGTCGCGGTAGCCGCTCGACTCGACGAATTCGTTCCACTGCCGGCCATTGAGGCGCTTCTCGTCGTCCCAGCGGCCGCCACCGATCACGAGCGGGATGGCCTCGAGATCGAATTTCATCTGCTGGCGCCACAAGAAGAGGTCTTGCGAGACGTGCTTCTCGACGTGCTCGACCTTTTGCCCCCAGGCCCAATCGCGCTGCGCGCCAAAGTTGTTGATCGAGATGTTCTCGAAGAAGCCCCAAGCCGCGACGAAGCAGACGGCGACGGTCGCGACCGACGCCGAGATGAAAGCAGGGAGCTTGAGCTTCTTCGGGACGAACCGGAGGAACGCGTCGATGTTGATGTGCTTGCCACCGGCGGCGGCCAAGCTCGCGCCGATCATCGCGAGGAGGACGGTGAGGCGCGTCGAGACGCCGCGGAGCTGGCCGAACATCGTCAGGCTGGAGCCCTCTTGCAGCCAGTTCAGGATGTGGCCGAAGTAGTCGACGCCCCACGCGCGCCAGAGGGGCGCGACGGCGGCGCCGACGACGACGCCCGCGACCGCGGCGACGCGGCGCTGGGCGACCGGGAGCTTGAGCCGGCCGGACAGGAGCCAGAGCCCGGGGCCGAGGACGATGACGCCGATGATCCCGCGCAGCACCACGCCCGCGTTGCTCTCGGCGCCGATGGGCTCCTGAAGGCCTTTGAGGAACACCCAGAACGCCATGACCACCATCAGCCCGAGGACGACGGCGACGAGGAGGCGCTCTTCGAACCACGTCCACCAGCCGTCGATCTTCATGATCGGCCGGAGC
>CALKVR010000490.1 GCA_938004815.1 uncultured Polyangiaceae bacterium
CCGAGGGCCCCTCCGAGCGCTCCGGGGCGGCGTACGCCGGCGTCGCCGCGTCGTCGTCGTCGGCCGGCTGCACCGCCGGAGGGCACGCCGGGCGCGCCGCCGCCCGGCTTCCGCTCCCGAGGTCGAGGAGGACGACGTCGCCGCTCTCGGTCACGCGCGCGTGGACCGGCTTGAGATCGCCATGGACGATGCCCGCCTCGTGCAACCGGCCGAGCGTGGCGAGCAGGGCGCGGGCGAGGCCGACCCGATCGGCCCCGACCTTCGCGAACGCGTCATCGAAGGGCTCGCCATCGATCCGGTCGAGCGCGAGCGCCGCCAGGACCACCAAGGGCAGCGCCGGGTCGGCGGTGGCGATGGTCTCGACGCCGACGGCGCGGACGGCCGGCGCCGCGCCCGGCGGAGCCCCCGCGAGCAGCTCCGCCTCTCGCACGAGCGCGCGGAGGGCGGCCCCACCCTCCCCCTCTTCGCGGATCAGCTTCACGATGCAGCCGTCCCCGGAACGGCGGTCGAGGGCGGCGTGGACGGTCGAGCGCGCCCCGTAGGCGATCGGGCCGAGCAGAACGAAGCGCCCGAGCACCTCGCGGCCCAGCGCCGGATCCCCGGACCCGCGCTCGACCACATCGGCCGCGACGGCGAAGCGACCGCAGCTGCATGCCGACGCGGGGGCGTCGTGACCGCGCCCGCAGCCGGGGCAACGAGCGCCTGCCGCCCCCGCCCCCGCCATCGTCAGAGGAAGACGCCGCCGCCGGGCTTGAACGGCTTCTTTCGTTTCTTGAGCTCGCCCTGGACGAAAGCGCCCAAGACGGGGGCGATGTTCTCGGGCACGTCCTCGTCCCACTCGCCGCCATCGATGGCGTCGCGGGGGTTACCGTCGGCTGTGAACAGCGCGTAGACGGGCATCGGGAGCACTTGGAGCCCCAAGCGCGCGACGTCTTCTTTGAAGACCTCGAGGTTCACTCGCACGACGCGGATCTTGCCGAGGACGGTCTGGAGCCGCTCGTCGCGCAGCGAGGTCGCGACGCCCTTGCACGGATCGCACGACGTCGAGACGGTCATCACCATCACGTCCTCGCCCGACGCCTTGGCCTTGCCGATCTCGCGGACGAGCGCCGCCTTGAACGATGGCTCCGAGACGCCGAGATCGACGACCGTGATGTCGCCGACCTCGGTCACGCGCGTATCGGTCGGCGCGACGTCGTCGAGGTTGGCCGACGCGTCGACCGACGGGACTGCGGTCGGGGGCGGCGACGGGCTGACGGGAGGCGTCGCGATATCGTCGTCTCGCTCCTGCCGCTTCTGTCGGCGCTCTTCGGCCTCGGCTTGCCGCGCCTTGAGCGCGTACGCCTCGTTGACCGCAAAGTAAGCGGCCCCGCCGCCGTACGCGAGCGACGCGAGCGCGCCGACCACGATGCTCGTGATCGCGAGCCACCGCCCCCGCAGCGTGCCTTGTCGCGTTTGGCGCAGGCCGACCACACCGACCGGAATCGCCGCGATGCTGCCGACGGGGAGGAGCGCGAGGATCGCTGACGCGAGGGCGGCGGGAGAGACGGGCGGCTTGGGCGGCGGCGGCGGGCGTCTGCCGTGGAACGGGTCGACCAGCGGTGACTCCGACGACGGCTGCCACGGCTCGGGGGGCGCGACCACGTCGTCATGATAGCGCGCGAACGCAGAGCCGCTAGCTCGGAGGCGCGTGACGTGAGGACCCCGAGCCGCTCACTTCAAGCAGGTGGCGACCACGGTCTTGAGCACGGCGCGCTTCGCGGCCATGAGGGGGTTCATCACCTCGGTCCACGTGAACGCGAGCTTGGGCCCGGCCACCGCGAGGGCGGGTGGGTCGAGGACGGGCGCCTTGCCGTCACCGACTCGCACGGCCGTCTCGGAGGGCCCCGAAGCACCTACGCGCACCGCCAGCAGCTGATCGGCCGCGCCCTCGGCCTCGCCCACATAGGCGAGGATCGCGTC
>CALKVR010000491.1 GCA_938004815.1 uncultured Polyangiaceae bacterium
GTACGATCCGCTCGGCAGCGGCTACGCCGATCCGATGGGGGAGGGCGCCGTCCAAGCCGCACAAGAAGACATCGACACCCTCATGGCAGGGATCGCCGAGGAGTCGATGTGGATCACCCGCGTCTCCGCCGATCTGGGCCGCACTGCGCTGACCACCGATCTCGCGCTGCAGGCGTCGCCCACGCAGGAGTACGTCGAGCGGACGTTCTTCGTCGAGAACACGGTCGGGACCAAACCCCCGTGCCCGCCGCCGCCGGTGTGCGGCGAGTCCGACTTCAACTTCGCCGACCCGAACGCGTGGGATGCCTCGGGACAGCGCTCGGACGGGTGTGGGCTCGGGCGCGGCGGGTCGGATCGGAGCGCGTGGCTGACCGCCGGCCTCTTGGCCGCGGCCGTTTTGCTGGCGCGGCGTCGCCGCGCCTGATGAGATCGGAGGCACGATGAGCCGACCTTTTGTCTTCTCGCTGGTGGTCGTGGCCTCGGCAGCGACCGCGGTCGTTTCTGCTCGCGACGCCGTTGCCTGTGGCGGCTGCTTCGTGTCGCAGAGCGAGACCACGCAGGTCAGCGGCCACCGCATGGCGATGAGCGTCTCGCAGGACCAGACGACGCTGTGGGACCAGATCGAGTACGACGGCGATCCGGCCGAGTTCGCGTGGGTGCTTCCGATCGCTGGCCAGGTCGAAGTCGGCCTCTCGTCGGACCTGCTCTTCGAGGTCCTCGACGCGCAGACGAGCGTCCGCGTGAGCTCGCCCTTCATCTCCTGTCCGCCACCGAACTGCCCGGGTGGCGGCGCCTTCTCCGCCTCGGGCTCGGGGTTCGGCAACTCTTCGTCGGGTGGCGGTGTCACCGTCATCGCCGAAGAGGTGGTCGGGCCCTACGAGACGGTGCAGCTCTCGTCTACCGATCCCGACGCCCTCACCACTTGGCTCACGTCGCATGGCTACAACATCCCGCCCGACGTCGAGCCCGTCATGGCGGCGTACGTCAACGAGGGGTTCGACTTTCTCGCGCTACGCCTCATTCCGGGACAGGGGATCGACTCGATGCAGCCGGTCCGGATCACGACGCCCGGCGCCAGCCCGGTGCTCCCGCTCCGTATGGTCGCCGCGGGCACCGGCGCGCGCACGGCGGTCACGCTGTGGGTCATCGGCGAGGGGCGCTACGAGCCCACCAACTTCAACGTCGAGACGCTGTCGAGCTCCGGCCTGGTGTGGGATTGGAACACGCAGAGCAGCAACTACAGCGTGCTCCGCCAAGAGATCCTCGACGCAGACGGGGGCTCGCGCTGGCTGATGGAGTCGGCCGATATGGCCGGACCCTGGTTGTTCGACGAGCTCATCAACCAGGCCACGGTGGCGCCCGACTTCGGCGGCTACGGGAACGACGCCGTGCTGGCCGAGGCCGCCGCGGAGGCCGACGTCGCGACGCTCCTCGCGGGGATAGACGCGAACGCGATGTGGGTGACCCGCGTCGCCGCCGATCTGTCGCGGCCCGCTCTCGCCACCGATCTGTCGCTCGGCGCCTCCCCCGACCAGAGCTTCGTTTCGCGCGACCTCCTCGCGCCGTCGGCGGTCGGCACTCCGCCGCCCTGTCCCCAGCCGTCGAACTGCCCGACCACGGTTGGGAGCGGGTTCTTCGAAGAGCCCGATGGCCTGGTCGACGGCGACGACGGCGGTAGCGGGAGCGAAGACGGTTGCAGCTGCGCCCAGGTCCCATCGCGCCGCGCGGGTGAGCTCGGCCTCGTCGGCCTGGCCGCCGCGGCCGCGCTGTTCGCGCGACGGCGGCGCCGGACTTGATGGAAGGCCGCTGACGAACTATAGAAATCCGTAGGCGTGGACCGCACCCGCGGCCGCGACCCGGAGGAAAATGTACGGAGCTGGCGATCCGCGCTCGCCCAATGGCAACCCAGCCACTGGCCCCCGCGCGAAGGTTACTGTCCCGGCAATTCGTGCCCGCAAGGGCGAGCGGCCTCTCACCGTCGTCACGGCGTACGACTACACGATGGCTCGGCTCCTCGATGAGGGCGGGGTCGACGCGCTCCTCGTCGGCGACTCGCTAGGCATGGTGGTCCAGGGCCACCAGAACACGCTCCCCGTCACGGTCGAAGAGATCGCGTACCACGGCCGCGCCGTCGCTCGCGGCGCAGGTGGCGCGCATGTCATCGGCGACATGCCGTTCATGAGTTACCAGGTCTCGCCGATGCAAGCGGTCGAGACCGCCGGCAAGCTGATGAAAGAGGGCGCGTTCGAGAGCGTGAAGCTCGAGGGGGGCGCCGCGTTCGCCGAGCACGTGTTCCGCATCGTCTCGGCCGGCATCCCCGTGATGGGGCACGTCGGCCTCACGCCGCAATCGGTCCACGCCCTGGGCGGCTTCAAGGTCCAGGGGAAAAAGCCCGAGGACGCCGAGCAGGTCCTCCGCGACGCTCGCGCCCTCGAAGAAGCGGGCGCCTACGCCGTCGTGCTCGAGGCGATCCCGCCCGACCTGGCGGCCGAGGTCACGAGCGCGCTCTCCATCCCGACCATCGGCATCGGGGCGGGCGCCGGGTGCGACGGCCAGGTGCTGGTCTGCTACGACCTGCTCGGGATGTACCGCGGGCTGGCGCCCAAGTTCGTGAAGCGTTTCGCAGAGGTCGGCTCGACGATCGTCGAGGGGACGCAGGCGTTCGTGCAGGCGGTCGGCGACCGATCGTTCCCGGGGCCGGAGCACGCGTTCAAGCCGAACGGGTTCCCGACCGAGGAGCGCCCGGTTCACTGACGGCGTCGGTCAGGGCGCGGTCACACTTCTGCCCGGGGCGTCGATGGGGGGGTGAGTCCCCGGATGCCCCGCCCTTCTGCCGCCTTGCTCTTCTTCGCCGCCCTCATGGCGGCGATCGTCGGGCTCTCCGTCTCCCCGGCGGCGACCTTGGGCAGCGATCTGCCCGAGCTGCCGGGGCCGGCCCCCCGAGCCCGCTCCGAGGGGCAAGATCCGGCCGCGGCCAACGCCGCGTGCGAGGCGTGCCACGAGGACATCGCGGCCGAGTGGCGTGGATCGCTCCACCAGGAGGCCTGGACCGACCCCGTCTTCCAGAAGGCGTACGCGATCGAGCCCGTCGCGTTCTGCCGCGGGTGCCACGCGCCCGAGGCCGACGCGAGAGAGGCGCCCGGCGCGGGCGCCCAGCAGGTGGGGGTCGGCTGCACGACGTGCCACCAGCAGGGCGACACGATCGTCGGGACGAAGGACGTCTCGCTCCCCGGGGTTCACGCGGTCCGTGGCGACGCGCGGCTCGCGACCAAGCAGGCCTGCGCGTCGTGCCACCAGTTCGACTTTCCTCGGTCGAAGGGCGAGCCCATGCAGGACACCCTCGCGGAGCACGCATCGTCGTCGCTCTCGGACGTGGCTTGCCAGACGTGCCACATGCCAGAGGTCGTCGACGAGGATGGCCGGCGCCGTCGGTCGCATGACTTTTCCGTCATTTCCAACCCCGAGCTGATCAAGAGCGCCGTCAGCGTCACCGCGGCGCGCGGCCAGGACACCGAGCTACTCGTCGAGCTCGAGGGCGCGCGTGTCGGTCACGCGTTCCCGACCGGCGACATGTTTCGCCGCCTCGAGCTGCGCGCCGAGGCGCTCGACGCCGAGGGGAACGTCGTCATGACGGCCAAGCCGGTCCACCTGGCGCGCCGGTTCGGCGATGTCTCGGGGGCCGCCGAGCACCCGGTCCCGACCACGAGGCGCGTCGAGGTGGCCGACACCCGCGTCCCTCCGCCGGGCCGCGGAACGCGCAAAGCGGTCCTGCGGTTCGCCGGCTCCACCAGCCGCCTCAGCGTCCGCTGGGTCGTCGCGTACCAGCGGATGGACCACGCGATGGCGGCAAGCTTCAGCGTCGATCAGGCGCGCGACGAGATCGTCGTGGCGCGCGGCCTCATTCCACCAACCCCGAAACCCAAGGTCAGCCCATGAAGCGCTCTGTCTCCGTTCTGGTCGGCTGCGTCGTCGCCGCTTGGTCCGTCGTTGCCTTTGCCGACAAGCCCGCGCCGCCCCTCAAGGGCAAGGCGCCCCCGCCCGAGGTCGCGCCCGAGAAGAGCAAGACGGTCGAGACCAAATCGCCGTTCGACTACAGCGAGCTCGGCAAACGCGACGCCGCCATCGAGAAGGAGATCGCGAAGGTGCACGAGCGCTGCCTCTCGGACCCCATGAGCCGCGAGGGCCCGACGCCCGAAGAGACCGCGAAGTGCAACGTCGCCGTGTCCAAGCTCTTGGTTCGGGGCAGCAAGGCGGCGCCGTCGATCCTCGCCGCGCTCAACCGGGTCGATGACGCGTCGTCGTACTACGCCGTCAACCGGCTGCTGTTCGTCGTCGGCAAGATGGATGACAAAAAAGTCAGAAAGGCTGTCGTCGACGGTCTGGAGACGGTGACCAAAGAGGAGAAAGAAGACCTCTACATGATCGCCTATCAGCTTCCGGGCACGCTCGAGTCGATGCTGGGCGCCGCGCCACCGGTGAGCGTGCCCTGGGACGACACGTCGGTGACCGACCACTGGGAAGAGCAGCGAAACCAGGCCGAGGCCTGGGGAGCGTTCATCGAGGCCAACGCCAAGAAGACGCGAGCGCAGATCGTGGGGGAGCACCTGGGCAAGGCTCGCAAGGACAAAGCGTCGAGCGACGCCGCGGCGGCGTGGCGCGCCATCAACTTCTTGGTGCAGCGGTCTCCGACCGAGGCGCTCGCGGCCGCCAACGCCTACCTGAAGCGCGACGGGCTCGAGAGCGACGTCTCGAGCGGCTTCGAAATGCTCAAGAACCAGGCCGAGTGGCTCATCGAGGAGCGCAAAGGCCATAGGGGGTGAAATAGCGGCCCGACCGCGTCAGAATGCGGCCGTGGCCGCCAAACCCAAGCCGTTCGCGCCGTACGAGGTCGACTGGGGCGCCTTCGCGCCCCTCCGCCTTCGCGCGCGGATCGTCGCCGAGGGCGTCTACTCGGGCATGCACCGCAGCGTGCGCAAGGGCTCGGGCGTCGAGTTCGGGGGGCAGCGGCCGTCCGTGCCGGGCGACGACCTGCGCTTCGTAGAC
>CALKVR010000492.1 GCA_938004815.1 uncultured Polyangiaceae bacterium
GTACACGGCCGCGGCCGCGTAGAGCGCCGCGAACGCCGTGAAGAAGCCGGACGAGAAGGTCTGGTCCACGAGCCTGCGACATTCTACCGTCAGAACGCCATGGGGCATCGAAACCGTTATCTCTTCGTTTGTGTCAACCGCCGTCCGCACGGCACCCCGAAGGGCTCGTGCGCGACCCGTGGCGCCGAGGCCCTCCACGCCGCGCTCAAGGCCGAGGTCGCCGCGCGCGGCCTGGGCAAGACCGAGGTCCGGGCCTGCACCTCGAGCTGCCTCGATGTGTGCTGGGCCGGCCCGATCGTCCACGTGTCCCCCGACGGGACGTTCTACGGCCGGGTCCAGATGAGCGACATCCCCGAAATCTGTGACGCCCTCGCCAAGGGTGAGGTCGTCGAGCGCCTCGCATTGGGGCGCCACGAGTTCGAAGAGGCGACGGCCGGCCCAGCGCTGCCAGAGCTGCCCCCGCCGGTACAAGGAGGCTAGTTGCCGGTCGGGATCCGCTTCAGCGAAGCGCTCGAAGGCGCGTTCCGCCTCCGCGGCTCACCTCGCGAGGGTCGGATGCGCCTCGTGCTCGATGGTGAGGCCCGTCTGAGCAGCGTGTGGCGCGGCGAGCCGGTCGAGATGGGTGGCACCGTGGTCGCGCTGGGCTGGCTGCCCGAGACGCGCGTAGCGGGGGTGCTCGCGTTCGAACGGCGAACGTTCACGTTCTCGTATCGGTTCGTGACCGTCTCGCCTCCCGAGCCGGTGCACGTCCTCAGCGGCCAGCGAACCTTCCGCGGCGACGCCTACGCCGGCCTCACCACGCTCGCGCTCGCCATCTCCGAGGGCGACGAGCCCATCGGCGACGCCACGCTCCGGCTCGACGCGCGTGGGGGCCCTCGCACGATCGCAGGGATGCGCGTGTCGTGGGCCTGAAGGCGCGAGGAGCTCCCGGAGCCAGAGAGATTCGTCGGCGCGCCGAGGCTGACTTCGCAGCGGCGGCACGCGGGGTGGTCGCCGCCGCTGCGCAGGACTTGTCGGCGCGGACGATCGAGCTGCGGCGCACACTCCTCGCCCGCGAGGGCGAGGACACCAACGACCTCGTGCCCGCCGAGTGCGCCAGCGCGCTCGGCGCCTACTACGAGGGCCTCCTCTCTTGTGAGCTCGCCGCGAGCGGTGATGCGATACGGGTCGTCGCCTCCGCCAGCCGTCGCCGAGCCGGCGCGCACTTCACGTCTCCCGAGGTCGCGCACGACGTCGTGCGCCGCGCGCTCGAGCCGATCGTCCGGCGCCAGCCCGACGTGCTCTCGCTGCGCGTGTGCGACCCCGCGATGGGGTCGGGCGTGTTCCTCACGGCCACGGCGCTGTTCTTGGCGCGAGTCGGCGGCGTACCGCTCGAGCATGTCGTCCGCGCGTGTCTGTTCGGCATCGACCGCGACCCGCTCGCGGCGCTGGTCGCACGGCTCGCCCTCGCCCGCCTCGGCGACACGACCGAGGCCTCGCTCGCCGAGCGGCTCGTCATCGGCAACGCCGTGGTCGCACCCGAATCGGCTCCGCCATCGCTCCGCGACGAGGCGCTCGACTGGCGCCGCACGTTCGCAGACGTCGGCGCGCGCGGCGGTTTCGACGCCATCGTGGGCAACCCGCCATGGGTCGCGTACGCCGGACGGGCCGCGCAGCCTCTCGAGCCTGCGCTTCACGCCTACTACCGCGCGACGTACCCGGCGTTCGCGGGGTACCGGACGTTGCAGGGCGTCTTCGTGTCGCGCGCCGTGCGCGCTCTCGCGCCGAGCGGGAGGCTCGGCCTCGTGGTACCGACGTCTATGGCGGATCTGGTCGGCTACGCGCCGGTCCGGCGCGATCACGACGCGTTCGCCGCGACGGACGCGGGTCTGCCGGACTACGGCGCCGACGCCTTCGACGGCGTGTTTCAGCCGGCGATGGGGCTCGTCTCGACGAGGCGCGCGGCGACCGTGACCCCGGGCGACGGCGAGTGGGACCTGGCGCGTAGCGAGCTCGACGACGACACGCGGTCGTTTCTCGCGATCACGACGGCGCTGCCCAGGGTACCGATCGCCTCGTTCGGCGAGCGCGGCTTTCAGACGTATCGCGGCGACACCGAGCGGCTGGCGCGGGAGCCCGACACGAACCGCTCGCTGGGCCTGCGCGTCGGCAAGGACGTTCGCCCTTTCGAGCTCGCGCCGCCGTCGCTCTTCGTCGACCCACGCGAGTTCGCTGGGCGCCTGCGCGAGCCGAGCGGCTGGGCGGACGTCGCGGGGTACGTCCGCCAGACGGCGCGGTATCCGCTCGCGGCCGCGGCCGATGGGGGCGCTTTTCGCAACTCGATCCTCGCCGTCTTCGACCAGCCCGGCCTCCCGATCGACGCGCTCCTCGCGTACCTCAACGCATGGCCCACCCGCTTTTTTCACTACGCTCGCTTTCGTGACGCGCGACAGGGCATGCCGCAGATCAAGATCGGCCACCTCCGCAGGCTCCCCCTGCCCCCGGGCGACGCGTGGGTGGCCGCCCTCGCACGCATCGGAGCGCGCCTCGGGCGGCGGAACGCGGGCGTGTCCGATGCCGAGCAGAGAGAGATCGATACGATCGTCTCGCAGAGCCTGGGCATCGGGGCACGCGAGCGCGAGCGCGTCGCGCGCTTCTCGCGCGAGGAGGGCGCGATGGTCCGCCCGCGCGCGGCCCCGCGGTCTCCCCCCTCGCCTCGGCGAGGGGGGCCGGGGGGGTGAAAGTGCGGGAACGACGTCACCAAGTGGTAGGATCCGTGGCGTGAAGCGCCTCGATCCGAAGAGCTCCGTGGTGTTGGTGGTAGACGTGCAGGAGCGCCTCGCCGCGGCCATGCCGGCCGAATCGATGGTCGCATTGAACCGCGCCGCGAACGTTCTGCTCGAAGCCGCAGCCGCGCTCGGGGTGCCGGTGATCGCGACCGAGCAGTATCCGCAAGGCCTTGGGCCGACGCTCCCCGCGATCCGCGAGCGTCTCGCCACGCTCGAGGCCCCCATCCTCGAGAAGGTCGAGTTCGCCGCCGTCGAGGCCCCCGGGTTCCCCGTCGCCTGGTCGCACGCGCGGCCGCGCAGCGCGATCGTGATCGGGATGGAGACGCACGTGTGCGTGTTCCAGACCGTCCGCGAGCTCACGCAGCGCGGGGTCGAGGTGCACGTGCCCATCGACGGCGTCGCTTCGCGTCGCGACGATCACCGCCAGGTCGGGCTCGATCTGTGCCGCGCGGCGGGCGCGACGATCACCACCGCCGAGACGGTCGCGTTCGACTGGCTGGCGCGGGCCAAAGGCGACGCGTTCAAGCGGGTGTCGAAGATCGTGAAGTAACGCCCGCGAGGCGCGGGGCTGCTCGCCGGTCGGCTCGCGCCAAGAAGTCGGCGACGACGGCGTACGCGGACCGCAGCGATTCACCGGCGCCGGCGTAGAACATCGCGACCGCTATCGGCGGCGCCCCCGCGTCGATCGCGCGCACCGCGTCAGCGGCGTGCGCGGGGGCGAGACGCAGGAGGGCATACCCTGCCGCCGCGCGAACATCGGGCTCGACGGCGGGGTCGGCCGCGATCGAGAGGAGCCTCGCGTCGTCGAGATCGACAGCGCCGCGGTAGCCACCGCCGCGGCGCTCGGACTCGACGTGCGCGAGCACGCGTGCGGCCCACACCGCGAGCGGCGCGCCTTCGCGGCAGAGGGGCATGAGCTCGGGCGGCGTCGGGGCGAGCTGCGCGCGGCGCCGCGCCACCTCGGCGACGAAAGCCGCGGCTCGGGAGCGATCGGCCGCCGCCAAGCCGACCGTCATCCGAAAGAGCGGCCCCGGGACCACGATGTCACGGGGATCGGTCGCGGGGACGAGCTCGACCGAGAGGTCGCGGAGCGGGATGTAGCGGCACGAGCTCCCGATGGTGACGCGAAGGCCGCCATCATCGAGCTCGAGCTCCACCTGTCGCACGATGGGGCCGTGTCTGCGGAAGTACTCGGCGGGCGTAGAGAGCGCGAGCACGACCACCACGCCGCCCACGATGAGCACCGGCGCGAGCCAACCGGGGACCACGATGCTGAGCAACGACAACCCGAGCAGCAGCGCCATCGCGACGGCGTGCACGAGGACGGCGGCGCCGCAGCCGATGTGGCCAAAGCTCCAATCGCCGCGCAGCCGGAGCATGCGGTGCGCTCAGCCCGCCTTGCGGCCCTCTGCCGACCAGTGCCTGTCCGACACCATCGACACCGTCAGCGTGGCGAGCCCTGCCTGGGCGAGAGCGGCCTCGACCTCACCGGGGGTGAGCGAGGCGCAGAGCGAGTCGAAGAAGAGCTGCTGCTGCCGGCGAGACTCACCGGCGGCGGCGCGCTTCACGATCGTCCAGGCGTCGTCCATGGTCGCGGGGCGCGCGAGATCTCGGACGAGGATGGCGCCACCCGGCTTGGTGACCCGCGCCATCTCTCTCAGACCGGCGACGGGGTCCGGCAGGTGGTGGACGGTCGAGTTGCACATGACGAGATCGTAGCGCCCGTTCGGGAGCCGGAGCTGCTTGGCATCCATGGCCTGGACGCGGACCGCGTCGGCGACGCTCGCGGCCGCGACGTTGTCGATCGCGACCCGGATCATCTCGCGCGCGAGATCGACCCCCAGGATCGACAGCCCCGAGCGGCGCTTGGCCATGAGGATCGGTATCCGCGCGGTCCCGGTGCCGACGTCGAGGATCTCGGGCCGCTCGACGCTGGCGACGAGATCGAGCGCAGCGAGCGCGAACCGGGTGTTCGGCTCGAGGAAGTCCATCGCGTCGTACTCCTCGGCGTCCTCCCGGGTATCCATCACCTCGGGCTCGAGGATGCGCTGCATCCCGGCCGGCGGCACGGTGGCGGTCTTCACTCGGGGATCCTCACGTCTCTGAGCTGCGCGCCGAGGAACCGCTCGGCCGCGTCGACGAGCGGATGGTTGCGCACCGATTGGTCGGCCTCACGCCGGCGCGCCTTGGCGGCCTCGTCATAGGTGCGGGCGAGCGTGGTCGCCGACTCGCGGCCGGACGGCGAGATGTCGACGATCTCGAGGGCGGCGCCGGGGCTGAGCATCTGCCGGACCGTCGTCTGCAAGAGATCACGCGCCGTGGGGTCGGCGAGGAAGCTCGCTTCGAACGACTTGGGATCGAGGCCGAGTACGAGGCGTTCGTCGGAGAGGTCGCACAGCGCGGCGCGCTCGAGCAGCGGTGCGAGGCGGGGGCTCTTGTCGCGGATGGCGGAGACGAAGGCGGCGAAGCGAGAGAAGCGGGGGTCGGAGGAGAGGGTGATGGGAGAGGGACCGGACGAAACCTCGGGCACGGGCACGGGCACGGGCACGGGGCGAGAGGGAGAGGGAGGACGAGAAGAAACC